>JADDPU010000446.1 GCA_016781725.1 Rubrobacter sp.
TGACCTGCTCCCCGAAAACTGATCCGGCTACTATGAGAGTCCGAAGGCCCGAGATGGCCAGGAAAAGGAGGAGGACTCTCGATGAACAAGAGACGCACCCCAGAGCAGATCGTCCGCGAGCTGCGCGAGGCGGACGCCCAGCTCGCCGCCGGGGCCTCGATCCCGGAGGTGGCCAGGCAGCTGGGGATCAGCGAGGCGACCTTCCACCGCTGGAGGAATCAGTACGGCGGGATGAAGGCCGATGCGATGAAGCGCTTGAAGGAGCTGGAGAAGGAGAACGCCCGCCTGAAGAAGATCGTGGCCGACCAGGCGGTGGACATCAGCATCCTCAAAGAGGTGAGCCGGGGAAACTTCTGAGCCCGGCCCGGAGGAGGGCGGCCGTCGAGCACGTTCGACGGGAGCTCGAGGTCTCCGAGCGTCGGGCGTGTAGGGCGATCGGTCAACCCAGGTCGAGCCAGCGCTACGTCGCGGGCAGCAGCAAGGCGGAGCGGGACCGCGGGTTGGTCGAGCGGATGGTCGGGCTCTCCAGAGAGAACCCCCGCTACGGCTACAGGAGGGTGTGGACGATGCTGAGGCGAGAGGGCTGGCCAGTGAACAAGAAGCGGGTGCATCGGTTGTGGAGGGAGGAGGGCTTGAAGGTGCCCCAAAAGCAGCGAAAAAGGCGGCGTTTGCTCCTGGAGGGCACCAGCGAGAACGGGTGCAAGAGGAGACGAGCCGAGCACAAGGACCACATCTGGAGCTACGACTTCGTGATGGACCGGACCCAGGACGGGAGACGGCTGAAGATGATGCCGATCGTGGACGAGCACACGAGGGAGTGCCTGGCGATCGAGGTCGAGCGGAGCATCACGGCCGGGGACGTGGTCGCCACCCTGGCATGCCTGTTCGAGGAACGAGGAGAGCCATCGTACATCCGCTCGGACAACGGCCCCGAGTTCGTGGCGGCGGCGGTCAAGCGCTGGTTGGAGGCTTGCGGGGTAGGGACGTTGTACATCGAGCCGGGCAGCCCGTGGGAGAACGCCTACACAGAGTCGTTCAACGGGCGGCTCGGAGACGAGTTGCTCAAGCGGGAGGAATTTAGCAGCCTGCTGGAGGCGAAGGTCCTCGTGGAGGAGTACCGCCAACACTACAACAATCGGCGACCGCACAGCGCTTTGGGTTACCGGACTCCTTCGGAGTTCGCGGTGTCGTGCGTACCGATCACCGTGAGCGAGGACATCATCGGCGAGGAACACGAAGAGGAGCTAGAATCGACGCTCATACTCTCATAGGATCTGGTACAGAAAACGGG
>JADDPU010000222.1 GCA_016781725.1 Rubrobacter sp.
CTCCATTTCGTAAACGCTTGTAGGGATGGTGGGGGGGCTGGTAGAGTGGGCGCACCAGGAGGAGGTGTGCAATGGCTGGGCCGGCCCCCACGTATCGACCGACGTTCTCCGACGAGCAGATCGCGGCCTGTCAGCAGGTGATCCGGCGCCACACTGCGCCGCAAGCACAGGTCTATCGCGCGAGACTCGCGCTGCTGCTGCACGAGCACCCGGCCCTGGATAACGTGGCGGCTGGGCAGCGGGTGGGGAAACACGCGAACTGGGTGCGCTATTGGCGCAAGACCTGGGT
The DNA here is from genome assembly GCA_016781725.1 of Rubrobacter sp. Taxonomy (GTDB): domain Bacteria; phylum Actinomycetota; class Rubrobacteria; order Rubrobacterales; family Rubrobacteraceae; genus Rubrobacter_D. The sequence goes on from JADDPU010000222.1 coordinate 290, forward strand.
CCGGGAGGGCTTCCGGTTGACGGATAAGGGCGGCCGCGGGCGCAAGCCCGCCTTCCCCCCCTCAGGAGGTCGCGACCGTCAAGGCGCTGGCGTGCGAGATCCCCGCGCAGCGTGAGGCGCCCCTCAGCCGGTACAGCACCGCCGATCTCGTCCGCCTCATCAGCGCCCACCCCGCCCGCCCGCCGATGAGCGCGAGCACGATCTGGCGCCTCCTCGACCGGGACGCGCTCAAGCCCTGGCGGCACCACAGCTGGCTGTTCCCGCGCGACCCGCAGTTCGCCGAGAAGGCGGGGCGGGTGCTCGACCTGTACGCGGGCGTCTGGGCCGGGCAGCCCCTGGCGGCCGAGGACTGCATCATCAGCGCCGACGAGAAGACGAGCATCCAGGCGCGGGTGCGCTGTCACCCGACCACCTCGCCACTGCCCGGCCAGCCGATGCGCGTGGAGCACGAGTACGAGCGGGGTGGGGCGCTGGCGTACCTCGCGGCCTGGGATGTCCGACGCGGCGGCGTGATCGGCCGCTGCGAGGCGAAGACGGGCAAGGCCCCCTTCGACCGGCTGGTGGATCAGGTGATGCAGCAGGAGCCCTATCGGTCCGCGCCGCGCGTCTTCTGGATTGTGGACAACGGCAGCAGCCATCGGGGCCACGCCGCGGTCCAGCGCCTCCAGGCCCGGTACCCCACCCTCATCCTGGTCCACCTGCCCACCCACGCTTCCTGGCTCAACCAGATCGAGCTCTACTTCGCCATCGTCCAGCGCAAGGTCCTCACCCCCAACGACTTCCCCGACTTGGGCGCCGTGGAGCAGCGGCTCCTGGCCTTCGAGACGCTGTACAACGACACCGCCCGGCCCTTCGACTGGCGCTTCACCCGGCAGCAACTCGATGACCGCCTCGCGGCACTCCCGGCGGTACCGCCGCCGATTATGGCGTTACCAGCCCCCGCACCGCCAGCAGCCTCCACCCAGCCTGTCGCCGCCTAACCCTACCAGGATTTGCGAAATGG
>JADDPU010000161.1 GCA_016781725.1 Rubrobacter sp.
AGGAAGACGCGCTCTTCTAGCCGTCAGCAGTAAAGCCGATGGCTTAGAATAAGGCGGTAGAGTAAGCGCCTCGAAGGAGCGGGCGTCATGGCTTTCACTCGCATCACGGTTGATCCGAACAAGATGGGCGGGGTTCCCTGCGTTCGCGGTCTGCGCATCCCCGTGGCGACGGTCGTCGAGATGGTCGCCGACGGGATGAGCGAAGACGGGATCCTTCGCGCATATCCCGACCTCGAGGCCGAAGACATCCACGAAGCGCTGCGCTACGCGGCGGCGGCGGTGCGCGAGAGGGAGATCCCACTCCTCTCCAATCCTTGAGGTTCCTCATAGATAACGCTCTGTCTCCCGTCGTCGCGGAGGCGCTCCGAAAGGCCGGGCATGAGGCGTCGCACGTCCGGGACCGCGGAATGCAGGCGGCCGCGGACGAAGAGGTCTTCGAGCTCGCGAAGAACGAGGACCGCGTGCTCGTCTCGGCCGATACGGACTTCGGTGCGCTGCTGGCCTCGAGGAGGTCGTCCAGGCCTTCTGTCGTTATCTTCCGCCGCACGTCGGGGCGTCGTCCCGAGGATCAAGCAAAGCTGCTCCTCGACCACATGCCGGACCTACGAGAGCCTCTGGAAAGCGGTAGCGTGGTGGTCGTGGAAGAGACACGCTTGAGGATAAGAGACCTCCCCATCTGAGCTTCGTCAGTTCGGGGTCTTCGCGGCTTGCGCCTGGTCAGGCTTCACTCCGCCAGCGTTATACTATGCGCACAGTGTGAACGACCGCGGTTACTGTTCGAAGGAGAAGCGTAATGCCGAAGAAGCCGCGAGGGCTCCGGCTGGCGGAGGATTTGCAGGAGGAAATAGAGCGCGAGATGAGGCTGCGAGGAGCGACGTTCTCCGAAGTCGCCTCCTCTCTGCTGCGAGAGGCCGTGAGGATGCGGCGGGTTCCTGGGGTCGTGTTCATGGACGGTCCGGCGGGACGTAGGGCCTCCATCGCGGGAACGGGGCTGGACGTGTGGGAGGTCATTGCCACCTTCAAGAGCGTGGGTGAGGATCATGGGCGCCTCAGGACGTCCTACGAGTGGCTCTCTGACCGGCAGCTCTCCGCGGCGCTCGCCTACTACGAGCTCTACCCGGGCGAGATAGACGCCCGCATCGAAGAAGAGGAGCGCTGGACGCCCGCGAGGCTCTACGAGGAGCTCCCGTTTGTCCGGCCACGTAACGGTCTGTCCACGGACGAACCCGGGGCTTGAGGTTCCTCCTGGACGAGGACCTGCCGCCCAGGGCGGCCGAGGTGGCGCGCGGGC
>JADDPU010000311.1 GCA_016781725.1 Rubrobacter sp.
GTCGGCGTTCGTCGGAGAGGTGGCCGCGCCCGGCGCGGCCGCCCTAGTCCTGAACCTGGGGCCGTACCTGCCGGGCCTGCGCGAGATGGTCGGTTATCGTCCCCGGCACGTACTCACCTCCCGGTCCATTTCCGGTGCCGGTGCGGCAGCAAGCCCAGGCTGGAAGTCTGTTACTTTGGCTTCCAGCGTCTCCACGCGGTGGCAGCGGGCCACGGAGACTCGATGGTGACCGTCCACGACGAAGTAGGCATCCCCGATCTTGTACAGTTCGACCGGCGGTAGATCCTCTGCCCGGTGGAAGGCCCGATCTATGCGCTTCCACCTCTCCCCCACGCTGGCCCTAGAGGGCATAAAGAACCGGTCGAAGTCCCTCCGGCGCCCCACGCTGCCAACGATCCTGTCCACCTCCACGACCATCGTTCCCAGGTAGAGACCGTTGTCCGTCCGGGCCGCCCTTCTGACGTCGTCGAAGGAGAGCAACCAGTTCGAGGCAGCAGGCTCTCTACGAATACGAGCCACCGCTCCGCGAAGCAGAGACCGGCGCCTGGCGCGGGCGAAGTCGCTGTCTACCTGCTCGTTGAGGTCCATGTATGGGATCACTCTCTGACCTTTTGGCCCGGAATTTTCGAGTGAGGTCCTCGGTTCTTGGAACCGCGCGCTGGCCCGCGCGCGTCTTCCTCTTGCGTTACTGCCACCGCTTCGTCGCGCACGAGGTGCGCGGCCACCCTCAGCTCATTGACGCGCGATGACACCGTGTCTAGCTTGAGCCACCCTCCTTCCTCTTCGAGCCGATCCGCCACGGCTTCGAGGCGGCGGGCCGCCCGCTCGGCGAACTCTGTGTGCGACATCTCCTACGCCTCCGATCGCTCTCCCGAACTGGTAGCGGCGAACAGAAGGAGCCGAGCTCCAGAGGTAAGGATCTCGGCTCCTGATGATCTTTTCCTCGCTAGCCCCGAGGTGCCCTGCGCACCATGCTCTGGCGCCCGATCGAGCCGTGCTTGTCGAAGACCTCCTCGGTGGTCAGCAGCGCCCAAAGGCGCTTTATGCGCTTCCAAATGGTCATATGTCTTACCTCCCTCTCAAATCGAGGATCTCAAATTAGGATCGCCATCCAGTTCGTCGGCGTGGGATCCTATGCGGCCTTAGCCCCTAACTGAATACCGCTCGCGCGTCGTGGGCTTCTCCTGCTTGCGCTGCCCGCGGGCCTTCTAGCCAGCCTCGTCCGTACTCCCGCCGACG
>JADDPU010000034.1 GCA_016781725.1 Rubrobacter sp.
AGCCCAATTGGGCTACGTCGCTTCGGACAACTCCTCGGCCCGATCCACGATCGAGAGCAGGTCGGGGAGCTGGATCTCGGCGTACTCCATCGTCCTTCCGCCGATGCTTGCGACAGAGCTCGCGCCGTGCTCTGGGTAGAGCTCGACCCAGACCGGCACCCGGCCCTTCAAGGCGTCCGTGGCCTTGCTGCACACCACCATATCGGGGGCGAAGTGCAGGATCGAGCCGTCCATAGCGTCGGGCTCAACCGTCCGGATCTCCACCTCCGGGCGTAGCTGGCCGATGACCGCGGCGATGCCCTCCCGGTAAGCGCGCGGCTCGTTGGCCATCAAGACCCGGGGCCTGCCGGCCCGGCGCGCCGAACCCTCGCCGCTGACGGGCTCGTCGGGTCGATCTCCTGTCGCGTTCTGCAAGCCGCTCGTCTCTCCTCGGGCCATCCCGCGTCCACAACAACCAGAATAGAGTATCGGCACGAGCGCCGCAGATTCTAACACGGGCAGTCCCGCGAAATTTCACGAGGGAAGGTCCCTCGCGGGGCGGCGGCGGTCCGGGCCTAGCGGATCGCGACGATGCCGTGGCGGGCGGCGAACACCAGGGCCTGCAGCCGCGAGTGCACGCCCAGCTTGTTGAGGATGTTCACCATGTGGGTGCGTTCCGTCTCGACCGTTATCTTCAGCTTGCTCGCTATGTCCTTGCTGTCCAGGCCCTCGGCGAGCGCCTGGAGCACCTGCCTCTCGCGGGGGGTCAGCCTGTCGATAGCCTTCTGCGCCTCTTGCTCCTCCTGGCGCTTGCGGCTGACCATGCGCAGCATCTCGATGATCTCGTCCGGCGAGAGGAGGGCCTCCCCGGCCTTCAGGCGTCGCACCCCCTCGACGATGTCGCTTATGGCGGCGGCCTTGTGCAGCACACCGGAGGCGCCCGCCTCGACCGCGTGGGCGAACCGGGCCGGTTCGAGGCTCGCGCTCAAGACCAGCGTCGTAACCTCGCGCTCGGCCGAGGACAACTCCTCGATGAGCTCGAACCCGTCCCCGTCAGGCAGCCCGAGGTCTACTATCGCGACGTCCACCCCGTCCGGTTCGCGGCGGATGAACTCGTACGCCTCGGCCAGGGTGCCGGCCTGGCCCGCCACCACGAACTCTTCCTCTCGCTCGAACATAAAGGCGAGCGCCTGGCGGAACGAGGCGTGATCCTCGACTAGCAAGACCCGGGTCGAATCCTGGTTGGTCTCTATGATGGCCGCCTCTCTCCCGACGCCACGCCTACGGGCCCATTATCCTCCAAGGGGGC
>JADDPU010000203.1 GCA_016781725.1 Rubrobacter sp.
TCTGGAACTGCTCGGTCACTAGGTGCGGATGTGCTATAGACAGCACGGACCGCACTGGTGACTGGACCCCAGAATTAGGCGGCGCTACGTTGGGCTCCCTTGACTGTACCCGAAGTTGCGAGCTCCTCCAGCCTCCGTATCGAAGTCGAGGTATGGCCCGACGACAAACCGGCAGACGTGGCCATGCACGACCGACCGGTGGCCGAAGTGACCGAGGTGCTCGAGACGGTGAGCGAAAAGCTAGCGAGCCTAGGTTCACCGTCGGAGCCGACGTACCGCTGCCGGATGCTCGTCAACGGGACGGAGGTTCTCATGGACGTCATCGACGCACCGCCGGAGCTGGCGCCTCAGGTGGTATCAGCAGTGACCCACGTGCTGCTCGCCTACACCATGCGCCAGATGATCTGACTCCAAGGAGAGGAAGACCGCCACCACCACCGGGGCCGCGACGGAGCCGCCGCCGATGAGGCTGACGCCGATCGCCACCGATTCGGGGATCCCGTCCATCAACGCCCCGATCACGATGGCGCCCGCCGAGCCGCCCTCCTGCTGGCCTCCAGAGCGCTTGCGGTGACGACCGCCGCGGTGGTCCAGCACCCAGTCCGCGGCGAAGAAGGCGACCGCACCGCCTGCCAATCCACCTGCCGTGGCGCCGAGTCCTCCCCGCTCGAACCCTCTTCGGTCAGCTCCAAGGCGAGCGCGCTGATGAGCACACCGGCGCCGAAGGACATGACCAGCCCGACCAGGTGTTGGCCGACAGGAAGCGCTAGACCGGCGATGGCGCCGACGAGAAGGGCCACCCCGCCGACGAACCCCCAAAAGGCCGCTTCCAGCACTGATCGGCCGTACCCGGCGGCATGGCTTTGTGGTCATCGATCCCACCTCCCGGCGAGCCGGTACGTCGACTGATGCCAGCTATCGAGACCCCTCACCCGCCCGACCGGGCGTGTTACGTCCGAGGCGGCCCGATGGCGCGGGCTCGTGTGGCCAGGCTGGGGGCCGAGTCCTTCACCAGACGCAACTCATCTCGGTTCGGGGGGAGTGACGTATTCGGGGCGGGACCACTTCTCGTGCTTCACGGCGTGATGGGATGCAGAGGCTTCGGCGACAGGCCTCGTCCTGCGCGCCCTCATCGTTGCCGAACTCGCCCTCGTCGTCGCCGTGGAAGACCCGGTCATCGACACAGGGCGAGCAACTCGTTCCGCTGCCTGCCCTTCGTGCTGCTCCGGGTAGGCCTAGGTGGCTGGTGTGAATCGAGGGGCTGTGAGGCCCAC
>JADDPU010000044.1 GCA_016781725.1 Rubrobacter sp.
GATGCCTTTTCCCGTTGACACCCCGTGATCCCGCCCTTATAATCTCGCGGCTTATGACCGACAGGAACCAGGAGCTCGTTACCCCGGAAGGTCTCGAAAAGCTCCACAGGGAACTCGCATACCTTACGGAAGTGCGGCGCAAGGAGATCGCCGACCGCATCCGGCAGGCCCGCGAGTTCGGGGACATCTCGGAGAACTCCGAGTACGACGACGCGAAAAACGAACAGTACCTGCTGGAGCGCAGGATCGGCGAGCTACAGCGCAAGGTGCGCAACGTGAAGGTGATCGACCCGTCCCAGGCCGAGCAGGACGCCGTGGACCTCGGGACCCGGGTTACTTTGCGGGTGGCAGACGGGGGCCAGGAGCGGACGTTCCAGATCGTGGGCGCCAACGAGTCCGACCCCGGAAGCGGCAAGCTCTCCCACGCCTCGCCCGTCGGGCGCGCCGTGCTCAAGAAGAAGGTGGGCGAGAAGGTCACGGTCGCCACGCCTCGCGGCTCGACGGAGTACGAGATCGTCAACGTCGAGGCGGCGAGCTAGGGCCCAAAGAGCCCACTCGAACTCCCACTACCGACCCAAACTGGAGCATCGCATGAACGAGACCGGCATCCCCATACCCGGCTGGGCCGAGAAGGTGGCCGATTCTTTGGGCGCGGGGCCGCACGTGGTGGTCTCCGGGATCAGCGTTTCCGGCAACATCCACGCCGGAAACCTCCGCGAGGTCCTCGTCGCCGAGGCGATAGCGGGCGCCCTCAGAGCGCGCGGGGAAGAGGTTCGCTTTATCTTCCACGCCGACACTATAGACCCGCTGCGCAAGATCGCGCCGACGATCCCCCGGAGCTACGAGGAATACATAGGGCACAGCCTCTCCCACATCCCCGACCCCGAGGGCTGCCACGTCTCGTACGCCGAGCACTTCCTAGTCCCCTTCGAGGAGGCGCTGCGGGAGATGGAGATGGAGATAGAGGTGTTGCGCTCGCACGAGCTCTACGAGGGCGGTGTCTACACGGACGTTACGCGGGAGGCCCTGGATCACACGGAGGAGTTGCGAGGCATCCTTCAGGATGTTACCGACCGGCAGATGCCCGAGCACTGGTCGCCCTACCTCCCGCGCGCCTCGTCGGGGAAGCTGACCGGTATGCGGGTCCTGGAGCACCTGCCGGAGCAAACCAGCGTCGTTTTCGCGGACGAAGACGGCTTCGAGGAGGCGGCGGACTACTCGAAGGGCGAGGGCAAGCTCGGATGGCGGGTGGAGCTCGCAGCGCGGTGGAAGGCGCTCGGCGTAACCTTCGAGCCCTTCGGCAAGGACCACACCACCAGCGGCGGCTCGACGGAGACGGCGGACCGGATGGCCCGCGAGGTGTTCGACTACCCCGTGCCGGGCCGGTACGAGTACGAGTGGATCGGGCTGAAGGGCCGCGGGGACATGAGCAGCTCCCGGGGCATCGTGCTGCTGCCGAAGGACCTGCTCCGGATAATGCCCCCTAACGCCCTGCGCCGCATCATACTCGGCCGCGACCCCGCCCGACGCTTCGACCTCGACCTCGGGAGCGGCTTCCCGCGCTTCATGGACGAGTACCGCGCAGAGGCGGGGGAACCCTTCGTCCCCTTCAACCACCTAGTCGTCGTAGCCCAGACCGTGGGCGGCGACGTGGACGCCGCGGCCGGGATGCTGCGGCGCGGCGGATACGTCGAGGCGGCGGAGGACGGGGAGAGGCTCGCGAGGGATCTCGCCCACGCCCGCACCTGGGCCGAGGAGTGGGCGCCCGAGTCTATGCGGCTCGGGCTGCTCGACCCGGCGGAGAGCAGGGAGGCGGCGGCCGGTCTCGACGACGAGCAGCGGGCGTACCTGCGCGAGGTCTCGGAGAGGCTGGCGCCCGAGATGGACGGGGAGGCCGTTCAAGATTTGCTCTACTCGACGGCCATCGGTCGTGGTCTCAAGCCGAAGAGGGCGTTCGCCGCCGTCTACAAGGTTCTGCTCGGCAAGACCAGCGGGCCCAAAGCAGGGCCCTTCATCGCCGGGCTCCCCGACGAGCGGGTGCGCGAGAGGTTGTCCGGGTGAGATAGACTATGTGTGTGAGACGGGACACCGAAGCGGCGGGGGTGCGGGGTTACCCTCTCGTAAAACGCTACGGAAGGATGGTTTGGCCGCTTCTCACACGAGGTATAGCGCTTAGAGCGTAAAGCGCGTTCGGGGAACGAAATCCCCGCAGAACGGTTGTATAATTTGAGGTAGACGGCACGAACAAGAGAGGTACGCGTATAAAAGAGTCGCACTTCATTTCGAAAGGCAAATTTTTGCAGATGTCTCATCCAGCGATCTTCGACAGTCGTATACAGGCTCAGACCGTCGTATTCCCCGACGCCGTGAAGGCCCCTCGGAGCGGAGGAGGATCCCGCTAATGTTCGAACGTTTCACGGAGCGGGCCCGCAAGGTCGTGGTGCTCGCGCAGGACGAAGCCCGTCATTTCAACCACAACTACATAGGCACGGAGCACCTGCTCTTAGGCCTCCTGCGCGAGGACGAGGGTGTGGCAGCCCAGGCCCTCTCCTCGCTCAACGTCGCCCTCGACGAGGTGCGCGAGCAGGTCGAGAGCATCGTCGGTTACGGCGAGGAGGGCACGGGCGCGCAGGCGCCGTTCACGCCGCGCTCGAAGAAGGTGCTAGAGCTGGCGCTGCGCGAGGCCCTGCAGCTCGGGCACAACTACATCGGCACCGAGCACATCCTGCTCGGCCTCGTCAGGGAGAGCGAGGGTGTGGCCGCCAGGGTCCTCTCGAACCTCGATGTGGACCCGGACAAGGTCCGCCGGGAGGTAGTCAGGAGGCTCGGCGGCGGCCGCGGCCGGAGCCGGGGCGGCAGCGGCGAGGCCGCGGGCGGGCGCGGGGTCGAGGCCAAGCGGCCCAAGACCCGCCAGCTCGACCAGTACGGCCGTAACCTGACCGCCTACGCCGAGGAGGACAAGCTCGACCCGGTCATCGGCAGGAGCCAGGAGATAGCGAGGATCATGCAGATCCTCGTCCGGCGCACCAAGAACAACCCGGTAATCATCGGGGAGCCGGGGGTGGGCAAGACCGCCATCGTCGAGGGGCTCGCCGAGGAGATCGCCGAGGGCAAGGTGCCCGAGATCCTCAGCAACAAAGAGGTCTACACGCTCGACCTCGGGGCCCTGGTCGCCGGCTCCAAGTACCGCGGCGAGTTCGAGGAGCGCCTCAAGAAGATCATGAAGGAGATCACCGACCACGGCGACGTGATCCTGTTCATCGACGAGATCCACAACCTCGTCGGGGCCGGGGCCGCCGAGGGCGCGATAGACGCGGCCTCTATCCTGAAGCCGGCGCTGGCCCGCGGGGAGATCCAGGTCATAGGCGCTACGACTATCGACGAGTACCGCAAGTACGTCGAGAAGGACAAGGCGCTGGAGCGGCGCTTCCAGACCATCCAGGTCGGCGAGCCTTCGGTCGAGGAGACCGAGCTCATCCTCAAGGGCCTGCGCGAGAAGTACGAGGCGCACCACAACATAGACATCACGGACGAGGCTCTGAAGGCCGCCTCGCAGCTCGGCGACCGCTACATCGCGGACCGCTTCCTGCCGGACAAGGCCATAGACCTCGTTGACGAGGCTGCCTCCAAGATGAGGATCAAGACCATGTCCTCGCCGCCCTACTACAAGGAGATAGACGACGAGCTCGCCGCGGTGCGCGCCGAGAAGGAGGCCGCCATAGACGGCCAGGAGTTCGAGAAGGCCGCGCGCTTCAGGGACTCCGAGCGCAAGCTCGTCGCCCAGCGCCGCGAGCTCGAGAAGGCCTGGCGCGAGGGGCGGGTCGAGGAGAAGCGGGTCTCCATCGGGGAGAACGAGATCGCCGAGATCGTCTCGATGTGGACCGGCATCCCGGTCAAGAAGATGACCGAGGAGGAGTCCGCCAGGCTCCTGCAGATGGAGGACGCGCTGCACGGGCGCATCGTCGGGCAGAACGAGGCCATAAAGGCAGTCTCCCGCTCCATCCGCCGCACCTTCGCCGGCATCAAGGACCCGAACCGGCCCTCGGGCTCGTTCGTCTTCTTAGGCCCCACGGGCGTCGGGAAGACCGAGCTCGCCAGGACGCTCGCCGAGTACCTCTTCGGCAACCAGGACGCCATGATCCGGCTCGACATGTCAGAGTACATGGAGCGCCACACAGTGTCACGGCTCGTGGGCTCGCCTCCCGGCTACGTCGGCTACGACGAGGGCGGCCAGCTCACCGAGCAGGTCCGCAGGCGCCCCTACTCGGTCGTCCTCTTCGACGAGATCGAGAAGGCCCACCCGGACGTCTTCAACATCATGTTGCAGATACTCGAGGACGGGCAGCTCACCGACGCGCAGGGCCGCACCGTGGACTTCAAGAACGTCGTTCTGATCATGACCTCGAACGTCGGGGCTCAGACGATCAACAAGACCAAGTCCCTTGGCTTCGGTTCTGACGAGGCGGGCCTCTCCTACAAGGAGATGAAGGGCCGGGTCACGAGCGAGCTGCGCAAGATCTTCCGTCCCGAGCTCCTCAACAGGATCGACGAGATCATCGTCTTCCACAAGCTCGAGCGCGAGGACATGCGCCACATCATCGAGATCCAGATAAAGCGTCTCCGCCAGCAGCTCGTCGAGCGCGACGTTACTATCGAGTTCACCAACGAGGCCCTGGACAAGCTCGCGGACGAGGGCTACGACCCGGCGTTCGGCGCGAGGCCCCTGCGCCGCGTGCTGCAGCGCATGATCGAGGACCCGATGAGCGAGAAGATCCTGCGCGGGGAGATCCCCAACGGCTCCAAGGTGATCATAGAGCCAAACGACAAGTCCTCAGAGGACATCAACGAGGAGGAGTCGATAGTGGATATCAAGGTCACCCAGCCAAAGGAGATCGTCAAGGCC
>JADDPU010000271.1 GCA_016781725.1 Rubrobacter sp.
AAGATGGAGAGGAGCCGACTAGGCTGGGTGGCGCTTGCCGTACTGGCCGCCGCGGGGTTCGGGATCTACGCGCTCGCCCCCGGCGTGATGGCGGCGGCGCTGTCGTACGCGCTGCTCGCCGCCTGCCCGGTCTCCATGCTGCTGATGATGAAGCTTATGCACGGGGGCCAGGGCACGCCCCACGAGGACGAGCCCAACCTCGCAGCTGAGGAGAGGCTCGCGCGGCTGAAGGCGCAGCACGCCGCCCTGGACGAGAAGGTCGAGGCGCTGGAGCGGGAAGAGCTTCGACCCTCGGGCGTAGGCGAGAAGGCGAGGAGAGAGTGAACAAGACGACGAAGAAGGGGGATGAGAAAGCAGGGCGGTCGCCCCTGCTGCTGTGGGGAGCGGTGGCGGTGTTCGCCCTCGCTGCGTTGGTGGCGACGTCCGTGCTCATAGCCGGCGGGCCGTCCGGGACCGCTACGGTCGAGCGCCCGGTCGTGGGCGGCGACCTGCACGCGATGGCCGTCGACCCGAAAGAGCCCGACCGCGTCATGGTAGGCGGCCACGAAGGCGCGGCCATCAGCGAAGACGGCGGTAAGACGTGGGAGCAGGTGTCCGACCTCGAGGGGGCGGACCCGATGGGATGGGCGGTAGACCCGGCCGACCCGAAGAAGATGTACGCCGGCGGCCACCCCGGCTTCTACCGCTCGGAGGACGGCGGCGAGACTTGGAGCCAGGACAACTCGGGTCTGCCCGCCACCGACGTTCACGGCCTCGGCCTGGACCCGCAAAACCCGGACACCCTCTACGTCTCTATCATGGGCGCGGGCCTCTACCGCACCACCGAGGCTGGCGGGAACTGGGAGCCGGTGAACCCCGAGGTGGGCGTGATGGGCCCTATTCTGGTCGACCCCCGCGATCCCGAGACCCTCTACGTGACCGGGACGGAAGGCGCCTTCCTCCGCAGCGAGAACGGTGGAAAGAGTTGGAGCGAGCTCGGGACCATCCCGGGCGGTATGGCGACGTGGGTCTCCCAGAGCCTCAAGAATCCGGACGTCCTCTACGCAGCGGGCGGCGGAGTCTCCAAGAGCACCGACGGCGGCGAGAGCTGGCGGCCGATGGATGAAGGGCTGCCCGAGGGCATCTCTACCGTGGCGGTCGCCCCCGAGGACCCGCGGGTAGTCTACGCGGGCGTGCTAGACGGGACCGAGGCGCTCGTGTACCGCAGCGAGGACGGCGGCGAGAGCTGGGAGGCCCGAAACGGGTGAGCGCGAGCG
>JADDPU010000349.1:0-30395 GCA_016781725.1 Rubrobacter sp.
ACCGAGAGGAAGCTGCCGACGACCCCTATCGCTACCCCCACGGCCACCAGCAACGCGAGCACGAGGAGCGTGTTCACGGCGTCGCCGGAGATCGGGACGTAGGGCAGGGCGTCGGTCGCCCAGTCCACGAACAGGAAGTTAATCCAGACCACTGCCAGCGCCGCGAGGCCGGCCCCGATCAGGCCCTCGACCAACCCTTCCAAGACGAACGGCGTGCGGACGAAGCCGTCTGAGGCGCCGACCAGCTTCATCACCTCTATCTCCTTGCGCCTGGCGAAGATGGAGAGCCTTATGGCGTTCGAGATCAGGAGCACGCTCGCTATCAAGAACAGCACCGTGGCGCCGTAGAGGCCCCAGATCATGTACGAGGTCACCGCGTTTAGCCGCTCTATGGTCTGCTGGGGGTAGCTGAGGTTCTCGTCGGTGAAGCCCTCCTGCTTGAGCCTCGCTGCCACCTCGTCGGCCATCTCGGGGTCTCTGAGCTGCAACTGCAGCGAGGGCGGCAACACCCCCTCGTCGAGGTCCTCGTAGAGCTCTGGCTGCTCCTCGAAGGTCTCCCTGAAGTCGGCGAGCGCCTCCTCCTCGGAGACCTTGTTTACGCTTGTGACCTCCGGCCAGCCCTGGGTCTCGCGCAGGAGGGCGTCTACCTCCCCTTCCTCGGCGTTGGGCAAGAAGACCTCGACAGTGACGTCCTCGCGGACGGAGCCCACTATCCCGTCGACGTGGGAGCTAACTAGAAGGCCCATCCCGAAGATCAGGATGCACACGAAGGTGGTAGTCACGGCGGTGATGCTCATCAGGAGGTTCAGGCGGACGTTCTTGAAGGCCTCGGCGAGAAAGAACCCAAGGTTAAACCTCATCCGCGTAAGCCCCCCTCACCTTGTCGCGGACTATACGGCCATCTTCCAGGGCGACGACGCGCTTGCGCATCACGTCCACCATCTCCCTATCGTGGGTAGCGACCACGACGGTGGTGCCGATGCGGTTGATCCTGTGCAATAGCTGCATGATGCCGACGCTGGTGTTCGGGTCCAGGTTGCCAGTCGGCTCGTCGGCTACGAGGATCGGCGGCTGGGAGACGAACGCCCTCGCTATCGAGACGCGCTGCTGCTCGCCGCCCGAGAGCATGTCGGGGTACTTGTCCATCTTCCCCGAGAGGCCGACGAGGTCCAGGATCTGGGGCACCTTGGTGCGGATGGTGCGCCGCTTCTGGCCAGTGACCTCCATGGCGTAGGCTACGTTCTCGGCTGCGGTCTTGTTGGGCAGGAGCTTGAAGTCCTGGAAGACGCACCCGATATCGCGCCTTAGGCGCGGGATTTTACGCCGCGGAACCGAGGAGAGCCGGGTGCCGTTGACGTAGATGGCCCCGGCCGAGGGCTCCATCTCCTTGAGGATCAGGCGCACCATCGTGGACTTGCCGGAGCCGCTGGCCCCGACCAGGAACACGAACTCGCCGGGGTCTATCTGCAGGTTCACCCGCTCGAGGGCGACGGTATCCTTGCCGTAGACCTTGGTGACGTTGCTGAATCGGATCATCTGGTCTCCACGTCTGGCTGGCTGCTGGCCGCCGGGTGCGGCGGAGCTTGTCCGAGGTCCCCCCTCCAGGGACCCAACAGGCCACCGAGGAAGATAGCAATAAGCGCAGGCATTATCAACCGCCGGGGTACACACCCAAGGGTACGCGTGGCACCCTCCCGGTGAGCACCAGCTCCCCCTCGGCGGTCTCTACACCGGAGATGGTGCTCCTGTAAGGCAGCCTCTTTATGGGGTACTCGAACCGCGTGCCCGCGAGCAGTGCGTCGGTCAGCTCCCGGGGCAGCGCCATCCCGGCGGCCTCGAGGCTCCGCGGCTCGAAGACGAAGCTCTGGCCACTTATCCCAAGATCCCCGGTTGCCGAGACCGGGAACGACGCGCCGAGAAACGTAGCCTCCGCCCGCACCTCCATGCCGCTCTTCGTGATGTCGACGTCTCTGACCTCCGTCTCCGCCTGCTCTTTCACGAGGCGCGAGACCTCCGCCTCGGGGACCTCCACCCGCAAGCCTCCCGAGAGCGGCTCCCTGGCGACTATGGAACCCTGACTTATGCTCTCGAGCACGTCGACGTCGAACGGGTCAAGGTCTATGACCGCGCGCTCGGTCCGGACACCGCCGAGCCCTGCGTCCCTGAGCCTGATCTCACCCCCCGAAAACTCCCCGGCGATCATCCTGAGCGGCGGGTCGCTCTCGAGCTCCACCTTCGGCGCCTTCTGGAGCCCGAGCCGGGCCTGGACGTCGTGGGCGAACGCGTACTCGAGGAGGGAGGGCAAAAACGTGTAGGGGCCGATCACGACTACTGCCACGAGGGGCACCACCACGGCGGCGAGGACGCTCCGCACGGCGCTAGGCGGCGGTTCGGTTCTTCAGGTAGGCGTAGACGAAGGCGTCGAGGTCGCCGTCGAGGACCCGATCGACGTTCGCAGTCTCCTCGCCGGTGCGGTGGTCCTTGACGAGCTTGTAGGGGTGGAGGACGTAGGAGCGGATCTGGCTCCCCCACTCTATCTCCGCCTTCTCGCCGCTCTGGGCGGCGATCTCGCGCTCGCGCTTCTCGCGCTCGAGCTCGAAGAGGCGCGCCCTCAAGACCCGCATCGCCACCTCGCGGTTCTGGTGCTGGCTGCGCTCGTTCTGGCACTGGGCCACTATGCCCGTGGGCAGGTGCGTGATCCTGACCGCAGAGTCCGTCTTGTTGACGTGCTGGCCGCCGGCGCCCGAGGCCCTGTAGGTGTCGACCTTCAGGTCTTTCTCCTCGATCTCGACCTCGACAGCCTCCCCGACGACGGGCGCTACCATGACCGAGGCGAAGCTGGTGTGCCTCCTGCCGCCGGCGTCGAACGGGCTGATGCGCACTAGCCTGTGCACCCCCCGCTCGGCGGAGAGGAGCCCGAAGGCGTACTCGCCCGAGACTGCGAAGGTGGCGCTCTTGATGCCGGCCTCCTCCCCCTCGGTGTACTCGATGACCTCGAGGTCGAAGCCGCGGCGCTCCGCCCAGCGCCTGTACATCCTGGCGAGCATCTCGGCCCAGTCTTGGGAGTCCACCCCACCGGCACCTGGGTTTATGGTGAGGATGGCATCGCCCTCGTCGTACTCGCCGGCGAAGAGCCTGGCGACCTCCTGCTCCTCGAGCACCCGCTGGACCCGCCGCAGCTCCTCCTCGACCTCGGGGAGCAACTCCCCGTCCTCCTCGGCCAACGCGAGGAGCTCCTCGGAATCGGCGAGGCTCTCGCGCAGGCCTTCCAGGAGCTCTATCCTCCCCTGCACGCGCGAGAAGCGGGCGGAGACCCGCCTTGCCTCCTCCTGGTCGTCCCAGAAGCCGGGGCTGCTCATCTCCTCCCCGAGCCCGGCGGCCTCCTCGCGCAAAGCCCCAACGCCGAAGAACGCCTCGAGCTCGGCGAGGCGCCCTTCGAGTTCGAGCGACTTCTCCCTCAACTCGGACACTAGGTTGTCGAGCCTACCTTGGACATAAGCCGCTGGTGCTCGGGCGTGTTCTGGAGCCCGCACTTCTTGTACTTCTTCCCGCTGCCGCACGGGCACGGCTCGTTGCGCCCCACCTTGCCCTCGGTCCTGCGCGGGCTCTTGGGACGCTGGTTGGGCTCCTCGCCCCCGCCGCTGTAGGAGAACTGCTGCATCTCCTCCTCGCGCAGCTTCACGTTCTCTATGCGGTAGATGTAGGTGACGTAGTCTTCTTTCAGGCCCCGCTCCATCTCCTGGAAGATGTCGAAGCCCTCGCGCTTGTACTCGACGAGCGGGTCCCGCTGGGAGAGCCCGCGCCAGCCGATGCCCTCGCGCAGGTAGTCCATCTCGTAGAGGTGCTCCCGCCAGCGGGAGTCGACCACCGAGAGCAGGGTCCGGCGCTCGGCCTCCTCGAAGGAGACCACCCCGTCGCCGCGCACGAGCCCGCGCTGCTCGAGCTCCGCGGTGCGCTCCTCCCACTCGGCCTTGCGCTCCTCAAGACGCTCCCTGGCATCCTCGAGGACCATCTCGAGGACCTCGCCGGCCGTCAACTCCTCGACGTTCATGGCCTTGAAGTCTATGCGGCTCGGGTAGAACCGGTTCACCTCCGCCGCGAGGGTGTCGAGGTCCCACTCCTCGGGATAGACGTCCTCCGAGACGTGCTGGGAGACGACGTCCGTAAGGACCTCCTCAGCGTAAGAGGCGGTATCCACGTTCTCGCCCATGAGGATGTCGCGCCTTATGGCGTAGATCACCTCGCGCTGCTTGTTGAGCACGTCGTCGTACTCGAGGATCCGCTTGCGGATCTGGAAGTTGCGGCTCTCGACCTGCTCCTGCGCGCGGCGGACGGAGTTCGAGATCATGCCGGCCTCGATGGGCACGTCCTCCTCGAGGCCTATGCGCTCTATGATCCCCTGCATCCTCTGCCCGCCGAAGAGCCTCAAGAGCTCGTCCTCGAAGGAGAGGTAGAACCTCGACTCTCCGGGGTCCCCCTGGCGCCCCGAGCGGCCCCTCAGCTGGTTGTCTATGCGCCGGGCCTCGTGGCGCTCGGTGCCTAGCACGTAGAGGCCGCCGAGCTCTGGGACGCCCTCCCCGAGCTTGATGTCCGTGCCGCGGCCTGCCATGTTGGTGGCGATGGTCACCGCACCCCTCTCGCCGGCCTCGACTATGATCTCGGCCTCCCGCTCGTGGTGCTTGGCGTTGAGCACGTTGTGCCTGATGCCGCGCCGCTTGAGCAGCGCCGCCAAGCGCTCGGACACGTCCACCGAGACCGTGCCGACGAGGACGGGCTGCCCTTTTTGGTGCCGCTCGACGATGTCCTCGACTACAGCTGCGTGCTTCGCCTTCTCCGTCTTGTAGACGAGATCGTCTTTGTCCTCCCGGATCATCTCCTTGTGGGTGGGGATGGAGACGACCTCCATCTTGTAGGTGTGCATGAACTCGTCGGCCTCGGTAGCCGCCGTGCCGGTCATGCCCGAGAGCTTGTCGTACATGCGGAAGTAGTTCTGGATGGTGATCGTGGCTACGGTCTGGTTCTCCTCCCGGATCTCCACGCCCTCCTTGGCCTCTATGGCCTGGTGGAGGCCCTCGGAGTAGCGCCTCCCCTCGAGCACGCGCCCGGTGAACTCGTCCACTATAAAGACCTGGCCGTCGCTCACTATGTACTCGTCGTCCCGCTTGAAGAGCGTCTGGGCCCGCAAGGCCTGGTTGAGGTGGTTGACGAGGTTCGCGTTGACGTCGTCGTAGAGGTTCTCGACGCCCAAGGCCTTCTCGACCTTCTCCACGCCGCTCTCGGTCGGGGCTACCTGCTTTTTCTTCTCGTCCACCTCGTAGTCCTCGCCCCTCTTGAGGCGCGGGACGATGGCGGCGAAGCGGTAGTAGGTGTCCGCGGCGCTCTCCGGCATCCCCGAGATGATGAGGGGGGTGCGCGCCTCGTCCACGAGGATGGAGTCGACCTCGTCCACGATGGCGAAGTTGAGCTCGCGCTGCACCAGCTGGTCCGTCGAGGTCGCGATGTTGTCGCGCAGGTAGTCGAAGCCGAACTGGGCGTTGGTCCCGTAGGTGATGTCCGCGTGGTAGGCGACCTTGCGCTCGTCGAAGTTGAGGGCCTCCTGGACGAGCCCGACTTCGAGGCCCAGGAACGAGTAGATCTCGCCCATCCATCCCGCGTCGCGTCGGGCCAGGTAGTCGTTGACGGTGACGACGTGGACGCCCTTGCCCGAGAGCGCGTTCAGGTACACCGGCATGGTAGCGGCGAGCGTCTTGCCCTCGCCGGTCTTCATCTCGGCGATCTTGCCCTCGTGAAGCACGATGCCGCCCATCACCTGCTCGTCGAAGGGCCGCATGCCCAGGGTGCGCTTACTGGTCTCCCGCACCACGGCGAAGGCCTCGGGCAGGATGCCGTCGAGGGTCTCCCCCTTGCTGAGCCTCTCGCGGAACTCCTCGGTCTGCGCGCCAAGGGCCGCATCGGAGAGCTTCTCCATCTCAGGCTCGATTGCTGAGACCGCCCCGACCCGCTGCTGGAGGGCCTTGACCTTGCGGCCCTCTCCCATCCTCAATATCTTCGTCAGCAAGTTCGCCAAAGCAAGCTACCTCGTATAGAGTAGTGGTCGTACGGGATCACCTCGCGGGCTCTATTAGCCCGTAGTCTCCGTCCCGACGCCGGTATACCACATTTATGTCGCCGGTATCGGCGCTGGTGAAGACGTAGAAGTCGTGGTCGAGCAGCTCCATCTGAAGTACCGCCTCCTCGGCGCTCATCGGCTTCATCTGGAACTGCTTGGTCCTGACTATCCGCGGCTCCTCCTCCTCTTCCTCCACGACGGAGGGCCTCTGGCTCTCCAGGAGTGCCCCCGGATGGTTCTTGATCTGGCCCTGCCAGCGGTCGATCTGGCGCCCCCTGAAGCGCTTTACCTGGCGCTCGAGCTTGTCCGACATCCTGTCGATGGAGGCGTACATGTCGCCAGAGGCCTCCCTGGCCTTCAACACCGACCCGTTGATGAAGAGCGTAGCCTCGGCCACCTCGGGCTCCGCGATGGAAGGGTTGCGCTCGTGGCTGAGCTCGACCTCGGCCCGCGAGTCGGAGCGCTCGTCGTCGAAGAACTTGGAGACCCGCTCGACCTTCTCGGAGGCGTACCGCTCCAGGGCCTCCGTCACCGGGATGTTGCGCCCCTTGACAAGTATCTCCACGTAGCCTCCCTTCACAGTAGGCTTCGGGTCTCAGGCTTCAGGTTACAGGTCTCCCGAACCCTCTCGTGCGTGATTTGCACCGTACCCGCTAGCGCGTCTCATGCCTCTCCCGAACGTGGCGCCGGGACTTTCCTGAAGCCTGATACCTGAAGCCTCATTCAAACCGTCCTGCACAGGCTCAACGCGAGCACCTCCCCCGCCCCCGCCCCGAGGAGCGTGCCGGCGCACGCGCTCATCGTCGCGCCGGTGGTGAAGACGTCGTCGACGAGGAGGATCCGCCCGGCCACGCGCCCTTTGGCCGCGAACGCGCCCGCGACGTTCGCCCGCCTCCCGGCGGCCGAGAGCTCCACCTGATCCCGCGTGCTGCGCACGACTTTTAGTTTATCCGATACTGGTGCGTTTATCCTCCTGGCGACGCCGCGCGCCAGCAGTTCCGCCTGGTTGAAGCCCCGCTTTCTGAGCCGGGAGCGGTGCAGAGGCACAGGCACGACGGCGTCGAACCCGGCCCCGAGATCCTCGACGGCCCCGAGCATCAAGGGCGCTGCCAGCCTCTCGACGACCCTCGTGTAGCCGCGGTACTTGAGGACGTGCACTATCTCCTTTCCGACACCCTCGTACCTCAGGGGCGCGCTGGCTCTCTCGAAGCCGAAGTCCACGTTCTTGCACTCCTCGCACACGAACGTCTCAAAGGCGGTGGGCAACCCGCACCGGGCGCAGACTGGTCGTCCGACCTCGGGGAGCGCCTCGAAGCACGCCGGGCAGAGCACGTCGCTCGCCCGCCGCCCGCACCCGACGCACCGCTGAGGGTAGAAGAGATCGGCCAACGCTGCGAGGTAGATTTCTGAGGTTTCAGGCTTCACCAAAGGCACCGAGGTCGCAACCGACACTGCGCATTCGGAGCCCAAAGTCGACCGTACCGAAGCGCTTCCTACCCCCAGTCGGACGGAGTCGCCGGCAACTTTAACCTGGAGTCTGAAACCTGATGCCTGAAGAGTTAGAAGCGGAGGCTGCGGGGGGAGATGACGACGCCGGGGTTCACCCGGATGCCCTGGTCCAGCACGTTGCCCTCGCCGACCACGCAGCCGGCGCCAAGCACCGAGAGGCCGCGGATGATGGAGGAGTTACCTACCCTGGCGCCAGGGCCGATGATCGAACCGCGCACGACCGCGCCGGCCTCGACCTCGGCGCCGTCGAGCAGGATGCTCCCCTCGACCACTGCCCCTTCCCCGACGCGGCACCCGCGCCCGAGCGCGGAGCGCCCCCCTATCGTGGCGAGGTGCGAGATCTCGCACCCCTCGCCAAGCGAGACGGGAGGGAGCAGCTTTACGTTCTGCCCGAGCTCGACCGAGGGGTCCACATCGAGGTACTCGAAGGCCTCCCCGGCGCCGACCGCGCCCGAGAGCACATCGTGGGAGGCGGCCAGGTAGCTGCGCGGGGTGCCGATGTCGCGCCAGTAAGAGCTAGTGATGTGGGCCCTCAGGCGGCCTCCCGCCTGGAGATCCGGGAAGACCTCGCGCTCGATGGAGACCTCGCGGCCGGGCCGGATCATATCCAATACCTCAGGCTCCATCACGTAGACCCCGGCGTTGACCAGGTTCGTCGTAACCTCATCGGCTGCGGGCTTCTCTATGAATCGGCGCACCACCATGTCGTGGTCGACCTCGACGAGACCGTAGGCTGTCGGGTCTTCTACGCTAGTCAGGGTGATGGTCGCCAGGGCGTCAGATGCTTTGTGGATCTCTATCGCCTTGCGGAGGTCCATCCCTGTGAGGACGTCGCCGTTGACCACGACGAGGGTGTCGCCGTCGAGGTACTGCTCCGCGTTCTTGACGCCGCCGGCCGTCCCGAGCGTGCGGTCCTCGACCGCGTAGTCGACTGAGAAGTCGCCAAAACCCTGCTTGTCGCCGAGGTAATCCTGGATAGGGTCGGGCAAATAGCCCAAAGAGAGCACCGCCCCGTCCAGCCCGCCCCCACGCAAAAAGTCCAGCATGTAGCCCATGAACGGCCGGTTGCGCAGGGGCACCAGCGCCTTCGGGATATCGTAGGTGATCGGCCGAAGCCGGCTCCCCTGACCACCCACAAGAACTACGGCTTGCATGCGGCTAGCTTACCCCAGCCGTGGATCTCAGACCACCGAAAAGGGGTAGGTCGATGCCTCCCTGCGGCCTCGCGAGCCACCTCGAGTTAAGGGAGACCCTCAAACGGCTTACAGCAGCCCCGAGGCGCGGGTCAGGGTCGAGAGGGGGATGATGAGGAGCCCGAACAGCGTGGTGACGATCGCCAGGGTGTAGACGGCGAACCTCACGGCCCCTGCTCCCTTCGACCTCCCAGTCTCCGTCGTCGGCTCCTCCAGGAGCATGTTGCGGATCATGCCGAAGTAGTAGGGAACGGAGAGGACCGTGTTCACCACGACGGCGCCGACCACTATGTAGACGAGGACCGAACCAGACTGGACGCCGGCGAGGATCACCCACAGCTTGCCGAAAAAGCCAGAGAGCGGAGGTATGCCGACGAGCGCGGCCATAAAGATCGCCATGCTGGCAGCGACGCCGGGGTTGGTCCGGATCAGGCCGTTGTAGCTCTTGGCGTCCTCGCCTACGAGGTCTATGACGAGGAAAGCCCCGAGGTTCATAACCGCGTAGGCGGCCGTATAAACCAGAACGGCCTGCACGGCGAACGCAGCCCCCCCGCCCTGGAGCGCCGCGAACGCCGCCAGGAGGTAGCCGGTGTGGGCCACGGAGCTGTAGGCGAGCAGACGCCTGACGTTGCGCTGTCTGAGCGCGAACAGGTTGCCGACGAACATCGTGACGATGGCCAGGAACGCCATCACGGCAGTCCACGTCGGCGCGGCCTCCGGCATCCCCTCGAGCAGTATCCTGAGCAGGACGGCGAAGAACGCCGCCTTCGGGGCGACGGAGAGAAAGGCCGCAGCGCTCGTGGGGGCGCCCTGGTAGGCGTCCGGGGTCCAGAAGTGGAAAGGGGCAGCCGAGAGCTTGAAGGCGAAGCCGGAGATCAGGAGCGCAAGCCCGATCAGGGCTACCGGGGTGAGGCCGCCGGAGAAGGCGTTCGCCACCTCAGAGAGCTCCGCGGAGCCGGAGACGCCGTAGATCAAGACGATCCCGTAGAGCAGCACCGACGAGGCTATGACGCCGGTGATGAGGTACTTCATCCCCCCTTCGGCGCTCTCGCGCCGGCTGCGGTCGAAGGCGACCATCGCGTAGGAGGGTATTGTCGCAAGCTCCAGCGCAAGGAAGATGCCGAAGAGGTCCCGCATGGAGACCAACAGCGTGGATCCGAGTACGACCGAGAGGATGAGCGTAAGGTACTCAGGTGCGTCGCCCGTGTTCCCCGACCAACGCGCGGCGGCGAGCACGGCGAAGAACGCCGAGCCCGCCACTATCAGCTTGAAGTACAACGCGAAGCCGTCGACGGCGTACCCGCCGCCGAAGTAGCTCCCCTCGAAACCCGCCAGGAGCAGCCCCGCAGCGCTCCCGAACACGGCCAGGGAGCCGAAGGCAGCAAGGCCCGCCGTGAGCCCGACGTTCCTCTCACCGAAGACGCCTACCATGAGGACCAGGATCAAGAACCCGGTCGTCACCAGCTCAGGCAGGAGCGCGAGAAAGGCCTGCCCGCTTACAGCCATCAGCCACCCCCTATCGCGGCCAGGACCGCCTCAACGGCCGGCCGCTGAACGTTTATCAGCAGGCCCGGCAGGATCCCCAAGAGCACTAGCAACACCGCCAGCGGCACGACTGCGGCCATCTCCACCGCACCCGCATCGGTAGCCTCCTCGTAGGCCGGCCTCTCGATGGGGCCGAAGATCACCCGCGAGAGCATGTAGAGCAGGTACATCGCTGAGAGGATTATCCCTAGCGCCGCGAGCAGGCCCTGCACCGGGAAGGCCTCGTAGCCGCCCATGATGCTCATGAACTCGGAGACGAAGACCGCAAGGCCTGGCAGCCCCATCGCGGCCAGGGCGCCGAGCGCCAGCAGTCCGCCGGCCCAGGGCATCCTGGCGGCGAGCCCGCCGAGCTCCCGGATGCGGCGCGTGCCCGTCCTGGCGGCGATGACGCCAACGAGGATGAACAAGAGCGCCGAGTACAGCCCGTGCGAGACCTGCTGGAAGACAGCCCCGTTCAGCCCGACCGCGTTACCTGAGGCCGCGCCGAGCAGGATATAGCCAAGGGTGCCGATGGAAGAGTAGGCCACGAGCGCCTTCAGGTCCGGTTGCAAGAACGCCACGAACGAGCCGTAGATCACGTTGATCACCCCGAACGCCGCCACGTAGGGCAGGAACGGCTCGACCCCGAGCGGTAAGAGTGGTATCGCCACCTTGATCAACCCGTACGTCCCGAGCTTCGGCAGGACCCCCGAGAGCAACACGTTAGTCGAGGTCGGGCTGGAGACGTACACGTCGAGCAGCCAGCTGTGCAGCGGCACCGCGGGCACCTTGATGAGCAAGCCGAAGAGGATCAGGGCTGCGACGGCGACCTGGGCCCTGGGCGAGAGGCCGCCGCCGGCGGTCAGGGCGTCCATCGCGTAGCTGCCGGCGAGGATGCCGAAGGCGATAAAGCCAGCGAGCATCACCGTCGAGCCGAGGAAGGTGTAGATAAAGAACTTGATCGCCGCCGGCCTGCGGTTCTCGTCCCCCCAGATGCCGACCAGCAGGTACATCGGGATCAGCGTGATCTCGAAGAAGATGTAGAACAGGATCAAATCCTGCGCGGCGAACACCCCGAGCATCCCGACCTCGGCGAGGAAGATCGCCGCGAAGTACTGCTTGAGGTTACGCCGCACGTCCCACGCCGCGAGCACCGCGATAACGGTCAGCAGCGCCGAGAGGAAGAACATCCCGAAACCGAGCCCGTCGAGGCCGACCCGGTAGCCGACGTTCAGCGACGGTATCCAGGTAAGGTCTTGCGTGAGCGAGGCCGCGCCGAGGTCGTCGCCGTAGGCGAAGTAGATGTAGGTCACCAGGAGGAGCGGCACGGCCGCCACGACGAGCGCCGCGAGGCGCACGAGGCGTTCGTCGTCTGGCAGGAAGAGCATCAGGATGGCGCCGAGCAGCGGGACGAGGAGGCTAATCGTGGTTATCACAAGCGCGCCCCCACGGCCACGGCGGCGAGGGTGATCCCGGCCACCAGGGCGACGACTAGGAACGCGAGCTGCGCCCCGACGAGGACCCCGATGACGAGGACGCTAAGCAGGATGAAGAGCGCGTAGCTCTGGACCCCGCCGCTCTGCAGCCGCTGCAAGACGCCGCCGGTCCCAAGCGCCCCGCGCCCGACCCCGCCGACGAGCCCGCCGAGCACGTTGCGGTCGAAGCCCTTGGTCGCCCGGCCGAGCCACCTCGCGGCCCGGACGAACGTCGCGCCGTAGAGGTCGTCGAAGTACCAGCCCTTGTCCAGGAACGTGTGCAGACCCGAGAGCCGCCTCGCGAGCGCGCCAGCCCGCTCGGGCCTCGCAACGTAGAGGAAGTAGGCGAGCCCGATGCCCGCTAGCGCCACCGCGACTGAGAGGGCGCTGAGGCCGAAGCTGAACGCGTGCTCCTCGAGGTTCAGCGTCTCCTCGACGAAATCGCTCGGGACCACGAAATGGGCGAAGTAGTCCCTGATGGGTATCCCGAAGCCTTCGGGTATCCCGACCCAACCGCTCACGATCGAGAGGAAGGCCAGGAGCAGCATCGGCCCCGTCATGATCCCTGGCGACTCGGTAGCCCCCCGCGCCATCTCGGTGCGCGGCTCGCCGGTGAAGGCGAGGAAGATCGCCCTGAAGATGTAGAAGGCGGTCAGGAAGACCGTCAAGAGCGCCATGCCGAAGAGCACGTAGTAGTGCTCCTCGTACGTGGAGCTGACGATCGCCTCCTTGGACCAGAAGCCGGCGAACGGGAAGATCCCCGAGAGCGAGAGCCCGGCGATGACCATGGCCCAGAACGTCAGCGGCATCCGCCGCCTCAAGCCCCCCATCTCGAAGAGGTTGTAGGAGTCTATAGCGTAGATGATGCTGCCGGCGCACAGGAAGAGCAGCGCCTTGAAGAAGGCGTGGTTGTAGAGGTGGAAGATGCCTGCGGTGTAGGACCCTAGCCCTAGGCCTAGCATCATGTACCCGAGCTGCGAGACCGTCGAGTAGGCGATCACGCGCTTTATATCCCTCTTGACCAGCGCCATAGTCGCGGCCATGAGCGCCGTGAAGCCGCCGATGTAGGCCACGGTGAGCATCGCAGCCTCGCTCTGCACGAAGATGTCGTAGGTCCGCGCGACCAGATACACCCCGGCGGCGACCATGGTCGCCGCGTGGATCAGGGCGCTCACGGGGGTCGGGCCCTCCATCGCGTCCGGCAACCACACGTGCAAGGGGAACTGAGCGCTCTTGCCGATAGCTCCCACAAAGACGAGTACCACAGCCGCCGTGAACAGCGACCCGCCGATAAACCCTGCCTGGGCCGCCTCGGAGACGTCCTCGAAGGCAGTCGAGCCCGTCGTCGCCCAGAAGATAATGATCCCCATAAACAGCGCAGCGTCCCCGATGCGCGTCACTATGAAGGCCTTCTGCGCGGCCTGGCGGGCCGAGGGTTTCTCGAACCAGTGCCCGACCAACAGGTAAGAGCACAAACCTACGAGCTCCCAGAAAAAGTAGAGCTGGATAAAGTTCGGCGATAGGACGAGCCCGAGCATCGAGGCTGTGAACAGGTTGAGCGCCGCGTAGTACCAGGCGAAGCGCTTGTCGCCCTCCATAAACCCGCCGCTGTAGAGCTGGATCATGAGGCTCACGAAGCTCACCACGACGAGCATCACGGCCGCAAGCCCGTCTATATAGACCCCTACCGGAAACGAACCGCCCTCGCCGAGGTTTATCCAGTTGACCGAGAACTCTATTGGCGCCCCGCCGCCGGGGATGATGCCGGCCACGAACAAGAGCGCGAAGACTGAGAAGACCAGGGAGACCGTCACCCCGAGGATGGCCACGTACTGGGCGTTCTCCTTCAGGAGTCGCCCGAAGAGCACGAGGACCACAAAGACCAGCGCCGGGAGCACTGGGATGGCCGCGATGATCAGCTGTTGGCCCACGGTCTGCACTACTCGCTCTCCCCCTAGCCCCTCATCGAGGTGACTTCGTCCACGTTCACCGTTCGGCGCGAGCGGAACACGGCCAAAACTATCGCGAGCCCTACCGCGATCTCAGCCGCGGCTATCGCGATCACCAGGACCGCGTAGCTTACCCCGAGCCCCCCTGCGTTCGGCAGGTGGTCGGCGAAGGCCACGAGCGTCAGGTTGACGCCGTTTATCATCAGCTCGACGCACATAAAGATAACTACAGCGTTGCGCCGCACGAGGGCGCCCCACGCCCCGATGGCGAAAAGCAACGCCCCCACCACCAGATACCACTCGAGCGGCGGCGCCGCGACCAGGGCGTCCAGGAAGGCCCGCGCCTGCGGGGGAATTTGCGGCATTACTCCTCCACCCCCCGGTCGATCCCCCCGCCACTCTTGCGGCGGCTAACCACGATGGCGGCGACCACAGCCACCAAAAGCAACACCGAGGCGACCTCGAAGAGCAGGACGAAGATCTCGGACCCGGGGCTCACGCCGAGCAGGTCCCGCCCGAAAGCCGCCACCTCCCGCGGCCCGTTGCCCGCCGTCGCGGAGGGCCACTCCTCGATCCACAAGACGTAAGACAGAAAAGCCCCCATCCCGGCGGCCACGAAGAGCCCCGCCCAGAACTGGCGGTTGATGATCGTGCGGTAGCGCCTGACCTGCGGCCTCTGGGTGAACATGATCCCGAAGAGGATCACCACTGTAACAGCCCCGACGTAGATCAAGACCTGAAACGCCGCCAAAGCCGGGGCGTTGAGCATCACGAAGAACCCCGCTATCGCCAGGAACGTTCCAGACATGAACAGCGCCGAGTGGACGACGCTGCGGCTCAAGACCACCCCGAGTGCCGAGACGAGGGCCATCCCGGTCAGGAAGCCGAACGCTACCGTCAAGCCGCTTCGTCTCCGGTTCTGGGACGCTCTACGCTCCTTGGAGCTTTCTCCCCCGTGGGCTTTTTCTTCTTCTTTGCGGCGGGCTTGGGATCTATGGTCGGGTCGACGGGCCGCTCCCCGAACTGCCTGGCGAGCTCGAGGCGGTTGTAGGCCTGCACCTCGAACTCCTCGGTGTGGTAGATGCAGTTGACCGGGCAGACCTCGACGCACAAGGAGCAGTACATGCACCGCGCGTCGTCGATCACGAACCCCACGGCGTAGGGTTTGGCCTTGCCCGACCCGTCGGCGTCGCGCTTGGTCTGCTCGATGGAGATGCAGTGGTCCGGGCAGATCCTCATGCACTGCAGGCACGCGATGCAGCGGTCCATGTCCACCGTGAGCAGCCCGCGGCTGCGCTCGGGCAGGTCGCGCTTGTACTCAGGATAAGCGCGCGTGATCTTGTTCTGGAAGAGATGCTTGAGGGTTATCCCCATCCCCTTGACTATGCCCTGTCCTACCTGCGGCATCTTAGAAAACCTCCTGGAAGATCAGCATGGCCCCCGCCGTGACGAACAGCCAGATTAGCGTTATCGGGACGAGGACCTTCCAGCCGAGGTCCATGAGCTGGTCCATCCGCAGCCGCGGGAGGCTCCACCGGATCCACTGGAAGGTGAACATGAGGAGCGCCGTCTTGAGCCCGAACCAGAACCAGTTGAACGTCCCGAGGTCCAGGAACTCGAAGGGCGGCTGCCAGCCCCCGAGAAAGAGCGTCACGTTGATCGCCGACATCAGGCCCATCGACGCGAACTCCGAGGCCTGGATCAGGGCCCAAGTCATCCCCGAGTACTCGACCATGTACCCGCCGACGATCTCGCTCTCCCCCTCGGGCAAATCGAACGGGACCCGCTTGACCTCGGCGAGCCCCGCTATGTAGAAGGTTATGAACATGGGCAGCTGCGGCAGAAAGTACCAGTGCCAGAACCCGCCGCCCTGCGCCCTCACCACGTCAACGAGCGAGAGGCTCCCGGTCAGCATCACTACCCCGAGGAGGCTCAGGATCAGGGGCACCTCGTAGGAGATCATCTGCGCCGCCCCGCGCAAAGCACCGAGCAGCGAGAAGGTCGAGCGGCTCCCGTAGCCCGCCATCACCACGCCCAGAGCGCTTATGGAGGTGATCCCGACGAAGAAAAGGATGGCCACGTTCAGGTCGGCCACCACTGCGTTTGGTGAGAACGGGATGACCAGCCACACGAGCGCCGCCGGGATGAACATGGCTATCGGCGCGGCCAGAAAGACCCAGAGGTCCGACCTACCCGGCGAGACGTTCTCCTTGGTGAACAGCTTGACCACGTCGGCCGCCGGCTGCAAAAGCCCGCGCGGCCCTACCCTGTTAGGCCCGAAGCGCAGCTGGATGTAGGCAGCAGTCTTCCGCTCGGCCATCGTAAGTATCCCCGCCAGGTTCAGGACGAGAAAGAGTATGGCCCCGAAGGAGATGAGCAGCCGGACCGGCTCCGCTTCGAGAACGTTCAACGCGGTCTGCATCACTTGTCCCACGCCCCGGAGACGGGGTCTATGAGACCCATGATCGGCATGATGTCGGGCAGGTAATGACCGGGGACGATCTCCTGCAAGAGCTGCATGTTAACGGTGCAGGGGGTCCTGTAGTGGACCCGGTAGGGCGTGTCGGAGCCGTCGGAGACTACGTGGACCGCGTACTCGCCCCGCGCCGACTCGACCCGCCCTATGCCGTCGCCCTCGTTCGGGCGTAGGCGACGGCCCAGGTCGGCGAGCACCTCCCCCTCGGGGAGGTTTTCGAGGATCTGCTTGATCATCCTGATGCTCTGCCTGACCTCGCCGATCCTGCACCGGTAGGAGGCCTCCACGTCGCCGGCCTCGTCGGTGATCACGTCGAAGTCGAGGTTCTTGTACCAGCCGTAGGGGTAGTGCTTGCGGACGTCGAACTCAACCCCGGTGCAGCGCAGGGGCACCCCCGTGAGACCCATCTCCACAGCCTTCTCCGGCGTCATCTTCCCGACCCCGCGCGTGCGGGAGATAAAGATCTCGTTCCCCTCGATGAGGTCCACGAAGTCAGGCTCGAAGCGCTGCTCGAGCCCCTCTAAGTAGCTCCACATCTTCTCGGGTATGCCCTCGGGGAGGTCGGCTTTTACGCCCCCGATGCGGATGTAGTGGAACATCATCCTGGCCCCGGTTACCGCCTCGAAGAGGGACTGGATGCGCTCCCGCTCCCTGAAGGCGTAGAGGATCGGGGTGAACGCCCCGAGCTCCAGCATGAGGAAACCTATGGAGGGGATGTGGCTCATGATGCGGCCGAACTCGTTCATAAGCGCCCGGATGGCGTCGGCGCGCGGGGGTATCTCCACGTCGAGCAGCTTCTCGACCGCGAGGCAGTACCCGTACTCCATGGCTATATTGTTCATGTAGTCGATGCGGTCGGTGATCGGGATGACCGCAGGGTACATGCGGTTCTCGGAGATCTTCTCCTTGCTGCGGTGCAGGTAGCCCATCACGGGGTCGCACCGAACTACCGTCTCCCCGTCGAGCTCCAGGATGAGCCGCAGGAGACCGTGCATCGCCGGGTGCTGGGGCCCCATGTTCATGTCGATGGTCTCGAGCCCGAACTCGTCGCGCACGTCGGGGTCGACCAGCCGGCCGGTCGCGGGCCTGGTGAGGGCGGTCCCCTCCGTCCTACGCTCTTCGCTAAGCATTCTTATCTCAACCCTTCGAAGGTGCGCTTCGTGCTGATCTCGAAGCTCTTGAGCAACGGATGGTGGTCGAAGTGATCCTGCCACATGTACAACCGCCTGAGGTCGGGGTGACCCTTGAAGGCGACGCCGAACATGTCGTAGGCCTCCCGCTCGTGCCAGTTGGCGGTCGGGTAGATCCCGGTAACCGTGTCGATGACCGGCTCCTCGCCCTCGAGGGTAGTCTTTACCCTCACCTGCGCGCCGCGCAGATCCAAGAGCTCGTAGGTCAACTCGAAGGAGCCCTGCCGGTCGACCACCGTGATAAACGAGAGGTGCAAGATGCCCAGGGTCTCTCGGGCGGTCGCCAGCACCGCCGGCAAGTCCTGGGGCTTGACGACGATCAGCACCAAATTCCCCTCGGCCGAGGACTCCTCGAGCCCGTGCCGGTTGTTGAAACCGTCAAGGTAGCGCGAGAGGCGGGTCTCCAGGTTGCCCTCGGGGAGCGTCACCGCCATCTAGGCGGTCCCCTTCGGGCCGGAGTCGCTCCCCTTCGGGTCGGCCGGTTCCTCGGGAGAACCGTTCTTCTGGCCGTCGGCGGCTTTCTTGGCCTTAGCCTCTTCCTTGAGCTTCTTTTTGACCTCGGTCGGAATCCAACCGACGTCGGTCTGGGAGGCCGGGGGCATACCCTTGCGCTCGAAGACGTAGGTGCGCTTGAGGGGCCTTATGCCCGCCAGGCGCGGCGCCTTGCCTTCGCTTATCCCCGTGTACTCCCGCTCGGGGAGGTACTCCATGACGTTGCCGTCGTCGTCGACGAGCGCCGGGCGCGGCCTCTCGTAGCCTACCTGCTGGTCGCGCTCTATCTTTTTCTGGAGCGTCATGATGCCGAAGATGAGCGCCTCAGGGCGGGGCGGACATCCAGGCACGTAGACGTCCACCGGGATCACCCTGTCCGCGCCCATCAGCACCGAGTAGCCGTCGAGGAAGGGCCCGCCGGAGATGGCGCACGCCCCCATCGCTATAACCCACTTGGGCTCGGGCATCTGCTCGTAGAGCCGGGTCATCCGCTCGG
Organism: Rubrobacter sp.; assembly: GCA_016781725.1. Classification (GTDB taxonomy): domain Bacteria; phylum Actinomycetota; class Rubrobacteria; order Rubrobacterales; family Rubrobacteraceae; genus Rubrobacter_D. The sequence continues at coordinate 18,414 of JADDPU010000349.1, forward strand.
CCATCTTGGTCGAAACGGTGCCGGAGACGATCATGACGTCGGCCTGGCGCGGCGAGGCCGTGAAGAAGCCGGCCCCGAAGCGGTCGAGGTCGTTGTGCGCCATGCCCGTCGACATCATCTCGATGGCGCAACACGCCAGGCCGAACTGCAGCGGCCACAGCGAGTTCTTCCTGGCCCAGTTAAAGAGCTTGTCCGTGCTCGTCGTAACTATGTTCGGCTCGTTGAACTTCTGCATTACACCCACTTGAGGGCCCCCTTCTTCCAAGCGTAGATCAGCCCCACCGCCAGGATAGAGACAAAGATGATCATCTCGACAAACCCGTAGACGCCGAGCTCCCTGTAGATGACGGCCCAGGGATACAGAAAGGCCGCCTCGACATCGAAGATCAGGAACAGCAGCGCGAAGACGTAATAGCGCACGGGGAAGGGCCGCCAAGGGTCGGTGACCGTCGTCTCGCCGGTCTCGTAGGTCTGCGCCTTGGTGCTCGACCTGCGTCCCGGAGAGATCAAACGCGCCAGCACGAGCACCGTCGCGACGAAACCCGAGACCAGCAACATAAAGATGCCGACGTACAGGTACAGCATCCCGTAGGACGCTCCCTGTTGCAGAAGACCCAACGCCAAACCGAACCTTTCTACCCGGTAACTGTCCGAAATATACTCGTGTAAAAGACAACTTTCAAGGAGCTACTAATGGTAGCAAGAAACGATTAATGGCCTCTGGCCAGGATTCGCGCGGGGCGGGCGAGCGCCGTTGCCTCCCCAGGCCGCCGGGCCTCTCATCTGTTGACAACGTTTCCGCATTGGTTAGACTTGCTTACGGGGAATTTGGCACTAGAAAGGGGGACCGTGTCTTGGCCTACGTCATAACCGAAGCGTGTATCGGGACGAAGAACACGGCTTGCGTGGGAGTGTGTCCGGTAGACTGCATCTACGACGCCGGTGACCAGTTTGTGATCAACCCCGCCGAGTGCATCGACTGCTCTATGTGCATGCCCGAGTGCCCGGTGGAGGCCATCTACCCCGGCGACGAGGTCCCCGAGGACATGCAGCACTCCATAACCAGGGCCGCGGAGTTCGACTACTCGACTACCGCGCCGGGCGTCGAACTCAATTAGCCGGACGACCCTCTAGGGACGGGAGATCATGGCCGAGATAAAGCAGCGCAGCCTCGAAGAGGTGAAGGCCTTGAGCGTCGAGGAGGCCGTGGAGATCATGCGCCAGGCCGGCATCGTCGGCGCCGGCGGCGGCGGTTTCCCTACCTACTTCAAGTACAAGTCTCCCCTGCCGCACCTGCTCGTCAACGCCACCGAGAGCGAACCCGGTTACTGGGGAGACAAGCTGCTGCACAAAGAGCACCTCGAGGAGTTCCTCCAGGTTTTCGAAGCCTTGAAGACGATCTTCGGGTTCGAGCAGATCTCCATGTGCGTTCACGAGAAGGATAGGGAGTGGTTCGCCGAATACGCCGAGCACGCGGACGACGGTGTTTTCGACATGCGCTACGTGCCGAACACGTACGCCCTGGGTGAGGAGAAAACCCTCGTCAAGCACGCCACCGACACGAAGGTGCCCAGGTTCGTGGACACCCCAGACGGCATGAGACGCCCTGGGATGCCGCCGGATGTCGGCAAGGTAGTTAACAACTCGGAGACCTTGCTCAACGTCTACAACGCGCTCTTCCTGGGCAAGCCCCTCACCACCAAGTTCTTCACGCTCTACGGCGAGGAGATAGACATAAAGGTCTACGAGACGCCGATAGGGGCCTCGGTGAGCGAGGTTCTGAGGATCGCGGGCCTCGACGTCGAGAACTCCGACCACCTCTCGGTTCTGGACGGTGGGCCTTACCTGCACGATGTGAGCATCAAGGAGTTGGGGAAAGGCGACGCCTACGTGCGGCGGATGACCAACGCCCTCTTCTTGATCCCCAGGGGCAAGCAAGGCAAGGAGTACGCCGGTATAGAGACAGATCCCCCCGAAGAAGGCATAGTCTCCCTGGTCGGCGAGATCTCGGGCGTGAACCTGCCCCTGGGCGGCGGTCTGTTGAACCCGGCCACGCCGCTCGTCTCCGAGGGCGACGAGGTGGAGTACGGGCAGAAGATAGGGGAGCCCGTCGACGAGGGCTTCTCCATCGGCGTCTGGGCGAGCGTGGGGGGCGAGATCTCCTCCATAGAGAACGACATCGTAGCCATCTCCGGCGGCGCGATACCCCAGGAGGAGGCCGAAGCCGAGGCCGAGCCCACCATGGCCGGCGGCGCGTCACCCAGGGGAGAGGCCGAACCCTTCCAGGAGGCAGACTCTAGCGGGTAAAGCCTGTCGATCCTACCTTGTTGTGGCAGACGTGATCCCGGCTTCGAAGAACTCTTCGAGCGCCTTCGAGACCTCTTCGGGGCTGTCCTCCATCGCGAAGTGGCCGGTTTCGGGCAGTATGCGCAGGTCGGAGTTCGGGATGGTCTCGTGCAGCCGCTCGGCGATGGACGGGGGTAGCCAGGCGTCGTGCTCGCCCCAGACGATGCGGACGGGAACCTCGACGGAGCCGAGCAGCGGCTCGAAGGCCGCGGTATCGTCCTCGTCGAGTTGGGCGTCCTTCTGTAGGTAGAGCCTTTGGCCGAAAGTGCCGCTCCACTGCTCCAGGTACGCGGCGAGCGCGTCATCGCCCATCGGCCTGTGGGTGGCGGAGCGCAGGTGCGCGGCCACGATAGCCTCGAAGATATCGGTCGGCATCGTCTCGTAGACGTCGAGGTGCGCTTTGACGTGCCGGGTTGCGGGTGTGATCCAGGGTCCTAGCGCTACCGCGTCGACCAGGGCGATGCGGCTGAAAGGTGTCTTCTCGATGAGGTGGGCCCGCAGCGCGACCGCGCCGCCGATATCGTGGCCGGCTACGGCTGGGGCTTGCAGGCTAAGGCTCTCTACCAGCTCCGCCAGCAGTCGGGCCTGGGCTGCGATGGAGAGGTCCAGCCCCTCGCGCCGCTCCGACTCGCCGAAGCCGAGCAGGTCGAAGACGTAGACCGTAAAGCGGTCGGCGAGCATCGAGGCCACGTTGCGCCAGGCGAACGAGCGGCCCGGCGTCCCGTGCACCAGGATAACCGGCGGCCCGTAGCCGAGGGCGTCGTAGGCGATCTCGCCCCCCGAGAGGTCGGCCCGTCTCCTCAGGTTCCAGCCGGGTGGCACTAGCCCGTCTCGCCGTTGCGGCCGACGATCTGGACGAACTGGACGATCATCCGCCGGTAGGTCTCGAGCGAGGAGGTGACTACGTACTCGTTGGGGCCGTGGTGGCCGCCGCCCACGGGGCCGAACTCTACCCCTGGCACGCCGGCCCGCTGGAAGTAGACGACGTCGCTCGCGCCGTGGCGCCCGACGCCGACCGGGTTGCCCTGGAAGTTGCGCGCGGCGACCTCGCGGAGCGCCTTGACGTAGGGGTTCTTGCGCGAGACGTAGGTAGGTTCGCGGTAGAAGAGGACCTCGACCTCGGCCGGCAGGTCGATCGAGCGGATCTGGCGCACGATCTCCTTCGGGTCCTGGTTGGGGAGGTAGCGGATGTCCAGGTCGTAGGTGCAGCGGTCGGGGACGCGGTTTAGGACGTCGCCGCCGATGATGCGCGCCAGGTTCACGCTAGGGTACGGGAACAGGTCGCTCCTCTGGCCGGCGAACGGCAGGTCGACGACGCGCCGGTAGTGCTCGTAGGCCAGGAGCGCCGCGTTCTTGCCGAGCCAGGGCTGGGAGCCGTGGGCGCTCTTCCCCCTGAGGGTCACGCGGAGATCCAGGACCCCCTTCGCCTGCGTGCCGATGTGGAAGTCCGTGGGCTCGCCGGTGATCAAAAAGTCCCCGACGTGGCCGTTGGCGATGAGGAGCTCCGCGCCAGTTCGCCAGCCGTGCTCGTCCTCCTCGTCGGGCACGACCAGCAACTCCACGGTGGCCTCACAGCCAAGGGCCTTGAGGTCCTCGATGGCGTACATCATCGCCGCGAGGGCGCCCTTCATGTCGTAGACGCCGCGGCCGTAGAGCTCGTCAGCCTCCTCGCGCGGCTCGAACTGCGACTCTTCCCCCGGCACCACGTCCACGTGGCCGTGCAGGAGAATCTTTGGCTCCCCCGAGCCTACCCGCACCACGAGCGCCGTCATCTCGCCCCTGGGGCCTGCGCCGTGATAGCGGGTAGTCTCCACGCCTCGCGCCCCGAACCAGCCGTTGATAAAGTCCATAGCCGACTGGGCCGCGACAGGCGTGTAGGACCTGTAGCGCACGAGCTGGCGCGTCAGCGCGAAGACTTCGGTGCTTTCGGTGGTTACCGCCAGACCTACCCCTCCGATATCCTACGGCTCGCGATCTGTCTCCAGAGACGCATATTCTAAGGGTTGAATGGACTCTCTGCCGGACGCGGTTGGCCGGCCGCGAGACCTCCGGGCGCGCTCAGGAGGCGACAGGCGTCTCGGCCTCGAAGGCGACGGTGGCGCCGAGCCTTGTGAGCTTCTCTTCGAAGTTCTCGTAGCCGCGCAGGATGTGTTTCGCGCCGTCCACGACGGTGGTGCCCTCGGCCACCAGGCCCGCCATAACGAGGGCGGCCCCGCCGCGAAGGTCGGGCGAGTGCACTATGGCCCCGGAGAGCCTGCGCGGGCCGCGGATCAGCGCCCGGTGCCCCCCGAAGAGGTCTATCCCGGCGTCGAGCCGGTTCAACTCCTCGGCGACCTGGAGCCTGTTCTCATAGACGTTCTCGGTTATGATGCCGGCCCCGGAACTCTGGGTGAGCAGCACCATCATCTGGGCCTGCAGGTCGGTGGCGAAGCCGGGGAAGGGGAGGGTCGAGACGTCCACGCCACAGAGCGCGGAAGGGTCCTCGACCCGCACCCGGATGCCCGGGGACCCGGGGGTGGTTGCCACCTCGACGCCCATCGCCCGCAGCTTCTCGAGCTCCATCTTCAGGTGCTCGGGGACGGCGTTCGTAACCGTAACGTCGCCGCCGGTGGTGGCGGCTGCCATGAGGAAGGTGCCTGCCTCGATGCGGTCTGGCATCACTGTCCACTCTGTGGGGCGCAGCTCCTCGACGCCCTCGATCACGATGCGCCCCGTGCCGGCGCCCATCACGCGCGCCCCCATCGAGTTCAAAAAGTCCGCCAGGGCTACGATCTCGGGCTCGCGCGCGCCGTTCTCGACGATGGTGATCCCTTCCGCGAGCACGGCGGCCATCATGACGTTCTCGGTGGCGCCGACGCTCGGGTACTCGAAGGTGATCGCGGTCCCGCGCAGCCCGTCGGGCGCCGCCGCCTTGATGAAGCCGTGGTCGAGCTCGATGTCGGCCCCGAGCTTGCGCAACCCGTCCACGTGGAAGTTGAACTTCCTCAAGCCCAGGTTGCAGCCGCCGGGCGCGGAGACCTCGGCCTCGCCGAAGCGGGCGACGAGCGGCCCTAGGACGACGAGGCTCGCCCGCATCTGGCGTACGAGCTCGTAGGGGGCAGTGTAGGACTCTACCCGGCGGGCGTCTATCTCGAGCGTGCTACCCGAGAACGACGTCCCCACCCCGAGCTCGTCCAGGAGGGCGAGCATGGTGTTCATGTCCTTTATGCGCGGGACGTCGCGCAGGACCGTCTTTCCCGGCGCCAGCAGCGCCGCCGCCACGAACTTCAGGGCAGCGTTCTTGGCCCCGGAAGCCCTGACTTCCCCATAAAGACGCTTACCACCCTCGACGTAGAATCTCTCGGTCACGGGTCCTCCCCCGGTATGCGCTCGCTCGCCGGCCCGCCTATCCGGACTCGTAGTATCACTATGCCCGCCGAAGGTTACGCAACGGTAACACGCGGATAACGTCTGCGTTACGGCCGGTGAGACCGCTCCCAGGGGACGATTCTAGCTCGATTGGTACTTGCGCGCCAGACGTACGAAGTTCTCTCCCGTCTTGCGCCGGCGCTCTATCTCCGCACGAACCCTATCACGGTCTTCGGCGTCCTCCGGGACCTCGGAGAACTCCCGCTCGGCCTCCTCGACCCGGTCTGCCGCCTCGTCCACGTCTATCTCGTCAGGGGTTACCGCCTCCTCGACCAGAACCTGGACCAGGTTTTCGGAGACCTTGAAGAAGCCGTCGGAGGTGGCGTAGACGTGCTGCTCCTCGCCCTCCCTGATCCTGACCTCCCCGGCCTCGACGGTGGAGACGAGCGGGGCGTGGTCGACCATCACCCCGAGGTCGCCGTCCGCGATGCGGGCGACGACGAGGTCCGCCTCGCCGTCGTAGACGATCTCCTCCGGCGTGATGACCCGGCAGAAGAGCTGCCGGCCCCCGCCCCGCTCCTCCGCCAAGCTAGCCTACCTCCCCCGACTCGCCGGCCTGCCCGGTGGCGGAGGGAACCTCATCCTGCTCGGGTGTCCCCGTCCGCTCGCTCTCCGCTTCGGCCGGGGTCTCCTCCTCCTCACCGCTGATCTGGCGCGCCTTCTCGACGGCCTCGTCGATATTGCCCACGAGGTAGAAGGCCTGCTCGGGCAGGTCGTCGTGCTTGCCCTCGACGACTTCCTTGAAGGACCGGATCGTCTCGTCGAGCTCCACGAACTTGCCCTCGAGGCCAGTGAACTGCTCGGCGACGAAGAAGGGCTGGGAGAGGAAGCGCTGGATGCGGCGCGCCCGCCCGACTATGACCTTGTCCTCCTCGGACAATTCGTCGATGCCGAGGATGGCGATGATGTCCTGCAGCTCCTTGTAGCGCTGGAGGATGTTCTTGACCTGCTGGGCCACCTCGTAGTGCTCCTCGCCCACGATAGAAGGGTCGAGCATCGTCGAGGACGAGGTCAGCGGGTCGACCGCAGGGTAGATGCCCTGCTCGGCGAGCCCGCGGGAGAGCTCGACCGTCGAGTCGAGGTGGGCGAAGACCGTGAAGGGGGCTGGGTCAGTAAAGTCGTCAGCCGGCACGTAGACCGCCTGGAAGGAGGTGATCGAGCCGTTCTTGGTCGAGGTGATCCTCTCCTGCAGGGCTCCCATCTCTGTGCCCAAAGTGGGCTGGTAGCCGACCTCCGAGGGCATCCGGCCCATAAGCGCCGAGACCTCGTTGCCCGACTGGACGAAGCGGAAGATGTTGTCCACGAAGAAGAGCACGTCCTGCCCTTGGGCCTCGCGGAAGTACTCGGCCATGGTGACGCCTGTCAGCGCCACCCTGAAGCGGGCGCCCGGCGGCTCGTTCATCTGGCCGAAGACCATGGACATGTTCTGGAGGACGCCGGCCTCCTCCATCTCGCCGTAGAGGTCGTTGCCCTCGCGGGTCCGCTCGCCAACGCCGGCGAAAACCGAGGTGCCCTGGTACTGGAGGGCTATGTTGTTTATGAGCTCGGTTATGACGACGGTCTTCCCGACGCCGGCGCCGCCGAAGAGGCCGACCTTCCCGCCCCGCCTCACCGGACACAGGAGGTCTATAACCTTGATGCCCGAGATGAACTGCTCCGCCTGCGTGGTGAGGTCCTCGAAGCGCGGGGAGGGGCGGTGGATCGGCCAGTAGTCGTCGGGCTCCTCGATCGGGCCCTGCTCGTCGACGGGCTTCCCGAGCACGTCCATCACGCGCCCGAGGACGTTCTGGCCGACGGGCACGGCTATGGGGCGTCCCGTATCCGTCGCGCCGATGCCGCGTTGGAGGCCGTCCGTCGAGGACATCGCCACCGTGCGGACCATGTCGTCCCCGAGGAGTTGCTGGACCTCGAGGACCAGCTCCGTCTCCTCACCGTCGACGTTCAGCGGGACGGTGAGGGCGCTGTAGATCTCCGGTATCTCCTCCGCGTTGAAGCGGACATCAACTACCGGCCCCTTGACCTCGACCACGGTCCCAACGCCGCTGCCGCGGCCATCCGCGCCGTTCCCGGTGGCTGCCTGAGTTCTCTCCGAGCCCCCGTCGGTAGCAGACTCGCCGCCGGTGACATTCTGTACCAGGTCCTTGGCCTTATCTATGGCCCCTTCGAACCTCTCCATAACACAAACTCCTTCTCTGAACTGCGCTCTAACCCGCGGCGAGGGCCTCTGCCCCGCCCACGATCTCCAGGATCTCCTGCGTGATCTGGGCCTGACGCGCCTTGTTCATCTGCAGGGTCAGGTTCTTGGCCAGATCGTTCGCGTTGTCCGTGGCGTTCTTCATAGCCGTCATCCGCGCCCCGTGCTCCCCGGCGGCGCTCTCCAGCAGCGCCTGCCAGACCATCGTCTCCACGTAGCGCGGCACCAGCCGCCTCAAGACCGTCTCAGGGTCAGGGACGTACTCCATATACGAGGCCGAGGCGTCCTCCTCCCCTTCGTCCTCCTCGGAGGCCACGGGCAAGAGGCGTTTAACGACAGGCTTCTGGGTCAGGGCGCTCTCGAAGCGGTTGTAGATCAGGTAGACCTCATCGGCCTCCTCGTCGTCGAAGAGGCGGGTGAGCGCCCCCCCTATCTCGCGGGCCTTCTCGTAGGTAGGGCTGTCCGAGAACCCGGTGAAGACCTCCTCGAGCCCGACGCGCCGGAACCGGAAGAACGCTACAGCCTTCCGCCCGCTCGCGACCTGCGCGAGATCCGCGCTCTGCTCGCCGCGAAACTGCATGGTGCGGCGCAAGACCTGGGCGTTGAACCCGCCGGCGAGCCCCCTGTCCGCCGTGATGGAGGCGACCAGCACCGTCCTGACCTCGCGGCCGGCGAGGAGCGGGGTGTTGGCGCTCGCCCCGCGGGCGACGTCGCGCATCATCTGCTCGACGTTCTCGGCGTAGGGACGCGCCTTCTTCACCCTGGCCTCGGCCTTGCGGAACTTCACAGCCGAAACCGTCTGGAGCGCCTCCGTGACCTTGGCGATGTTCTTTATCGAGGTTATCTGCCGCTTGAGGTCCCGGAGGGTGGCCAAACCCTAGCTCCTCTCCCCCGCCGCGTTGGGCTGGTCGCCGGTCGGGTCGTCCCCGGTGGCCGCGCCGTGGGTGCCGCCCTCCTGGTCCGTCTCTACGCCGGCCGCGACCAGGCCACGGCTCTCGGGCTCGTAGTTCTCGTTGAAGCGCTCGATGGCCTCGCGGAGGCTCGCGCCCGTCTCGTCTGAGATCTGCTGCTCGTCGCGGACGCTCGAGAGGATTTCGTCGTGGCTGTCGCGCATATAGTCCCTGAACTGGCGCTCCCAGTCGGGGACGTCGTCGGTCTCGACATCGTCGAGGTAGCCGTTGGTAGCCGCGAAGATGACGACTACCTGCTCCTCGACGGGCATGGGGTCGCGCTCCTCCTGCTTGAGCATCGCTGTCAGGCGCTCGCCGCGGTTGAGAGTCTGCTGCGTCGCCCGGTCGAGGTCGCTCCCGAACTGGGCGAAGCTCGCGAGCTCGCGGTACTGGTTCAGGTCCAGGCGCAGGGTGCCCGCCACCTTCTTCATGGCCTTGATCTGGGCCGACCCGCCGACGCGCGAGACCGAGTTGCCGGTGTCGATGGCCGGGCGCTGGCCCGCGTTGAACAGGTCGGCGTCGAGGAAGATCTGGCCGTCCGTGATCGAGATGACGTTGGTCGGGATGTAGGCGGAGATGTCGCCGGCCTTGGTCTCGATGACCGGCAGCGCCGTGAGCGAGCCGCCCCCGATGTCGTCGGAGAGCCGCGCCGCCCGCTCGAGGAGCCGCGAGTGGAGGTAGAACACGTCGCCGGGGTAAGCCTCGCGCCCCGGCGGACGCCTGAGGAGCAGCATCATCTGGCGGTAGGCCGTGGCATGCTTGGAGAGGTCGTCGTAGATCACCAGGGCGTCCTCGCCCCGGTTCATAAAGTACTCGCCGATGGCGCACCCGGCGTAGGGAGCCAAGTACTGGAGCGTCGCGGACTGGGAGGCCGAGGCGTTGACCACGGTCGTGTAGTCCATGGCGCCGGCCTCGTCGAGCGCCGAGACGATCCCGGCCACCGCCGAGTCCCTCTGGCCGATGGCGACGTAGATGCACTTAACGTCCTGGTCGGCCTGGTTGATGATCGTGTCGAGCAGGATGGAGGACTTGCCGGTCTTCCGATCGCCGATCACGAGCTCGCGCTGTCCGCGCCCGATCGGGATCATGGCGTCTATAGCCTTGATGCCGGTCTGGAGCGGCTCCTTGACCGGCTGGCGCTTGATAATACCGGGGGCCACGACCTCGACCGGCACGTCCTGCTCGGCCTCGATCTCGCCCTTCCCGTCCATGGGGACGCCTACCGCGTTTATGACCCGCCCGAGCACGCCCTGGCCTACCGGCACGCTGGCTAGCTTCTCTGTGCGCCTGACGGTCGCCCCCTCGAGGATGTGGGTGTCGTCGCCGGCGATGATGGCGCCTACGTTGTCCTCCTCGAGGTTGAGCGCGAGGCCCGTGATCCTCTCGCCCCTCGCGTCCTCGAACTCGAGCATCTCCTGGTACATGACGTTCTGTAGCCCGTGCACGCGCGCGATGCCGTCCCCGACTTCGAGGACCTGCCCTACCTCTTCGGTCCTGACCCGGTTCTCGTAGTCCGTAATGGCGCCTCTTAGTATGGAGGAGATCTCCTCCGGCCTCAGCCTACCCACTAGACAACACTCCTCTCGAGCATTCCCTCCCGGAGGCTCTCCAACCGCCCCCGTACGCTTCCATCCATCATTTGCCCCCCGAACCTGAAGACGGCACCCCCGAGAAGGTTCGGGTCCACCCGCCTCTCAAGTATGACCTCCCGGCCTTCTAGCACCCGGCCCAGCCGCTCTCTGAGACGGCGCTCCGCCTCCTCGGAGAGCTCCACGGCCGTCGTCACCTCAACCTCGATCCTGCCTAGGTGCTCTTTGACGAGCCCCTCGTAACGCCTGAGCACGTCCTCCAGTATCCCCTCGCGCCCGTTGTCCGAGAGCACCTTGAGAAAGTTGGTGGTCGAGGTCGTCATGCCTTGCGTAAGGCCGTCGATCGCCCGGCGCTTCTGGCGCTCGGGCACCTGCCCGCCGTAGAAAAAGATCCGCAGCTCCTCGTTTTCGTGCAGGGCGGTGACGAACTCCTGCAAGTCCGAGAGGACCTCCTCGAGTTCGTTTCTCTCCTTGGCGGCCTCGAAGAGCGCCTCGGCGTAGGTGGAGACGGCGCTCAAGCGGGGCCACTCCCCGGCCTCGTGCCGGCGACCTCGGCTTCGAGGTCGTCGAGGGCCTGGGAGATCAGGCGCTCGTGCTCGTCCTGGTCCACTGAGCGCCCTATGACCTGCTCGGAGGCCTGGATAACCATGTCTGCGACCTCGCGGCGGACCTCGCGCAGGGCGGACTCGCGCTCGCGGCCAATCTCCTCACGGGCGCGCTGGATGATCCTATCACCCTCCTCGCGGGCCTCCCGCTTGGTACGCTCGCGCTGGGCTTCGGCCTGCTTACGGGCGTCCTCGAGGATGCGGCGCCCCTCGCCGCGGGCCTCCTCGATCTGGCGCCGGTACTCGGCGAGCAACTCGCGGGCCTCTGCGCGCGTCTTCTCGGCCTCGTCTATGGACTGCTCGATCTGACGCTGGCGCTCCTGGATCTGCCTCCTGATCGGCGGATAGACGTACCGGATCAAGAGGAACAGCAGGATCAGGAAGGTAATGACCTCCCAGAAGATCAGGCTAGTATTGCCCAGGTCGAAGATCCCCGTCGGATCCAACTGCGCGACAAGCACTGTCATAAGCACCCCCCTTCCCTATCGGCCGCCTAGAGCACGAAGGCGATGAGGAGGGCGAAGACGATGCCGTACAAGGCGAACGCCTCGACGAGACCTATACCGAGGAACATCAGGGTCCTCGTCTGGTCGAACGCCTCCGGCTGGCGGTGGATAGACGCGATGGTCTGCCCGATGAGATAGCCCATCCCGGCGCCGGGACCTATGACCGCCGTGCCGGCCGCTATGCCGACCCCGATCATGGTGACGTCCCCGCTCGCCTGAAGTAGCATCAGCATGGGTTGGATAAGCGCCAATACCTCCATCTACCTGCTCCTTTCTGCTTTTTTGCTTGTGACCTTTAGTGGTCCTCGCGAAACATGGCCAACTCGATGTAAACCTGCGTGAGTATAGCGAAAATGTAGGCCTGCAAGATAGCGACGAAGATCT
>JADDPU010000349.1:30456-46030 GCA_016781725.1 Rubrobacter sp.
CAGGATTAGCCCGAGGAAGACGTAGATGATCAAGTGCCCAGCCAGTATGTTGGCGTAGAGCCGCATCCCGAGCGTGAGCGGTTTGGTGAACTCGCCGAGCACCTCGATGCCCCACATGAACGGGACCATAAGCGGCTTGAGCGGCAGCCCCGGAGGGGCGAAGCTCTTGAGGTAGGGGCCCGCGCCGTTTCGCCTGAAGCCCTCGTACTGGGTGAGGATGAACGTCAAGAGCGCGAGCATCAGCGTAAACGAGATGTTTGCCGTCACGGGGTAGGTGTTGGGGATGAGCCCGATCAGGTTCAAAACCAGGATGAACACGAACAGGGAGAGCGTGTAGGGGAACCACTTTCTCCCCTCCTCCCCTACCTGCCCGCCGAGGTTGCGCCCGAACCCGTAGATCTCCTCGACGATAACCTGGTAGGCGCCGGGCCTGTCCTTGAGCAACCTGCTGCCGATGAACAGGATCAAAAACGTTACGGCCGCCCCGATCCACAAGAACCAGATGCTCTTGTTGATGGAGATGTCTATGGGCCCTAAGTGCAGCGGTATGTCCCAGGCGTGTTTGGCGGCCTCGAAGGTGTGCAAAATCTTCTCTCTTAGCTCGTGCTGGCTTATCTCCGCCAGGGTAACCCTCAAGCCTCTGCCCTCCGTTCTACTCTCTCGCGCGCCGAACGCTCGGCCTCGCGCTTTATGCTCTTGTGGCTGATCTTGAGCGCCCCAGGCAATAGCACCACGTTCTCAGCCAGATACACCCCCGCAAAGCCGCCCAACATGGGCAACACGGGCCATAAACCCAAGTAAGCGGGCGCCCCGAGCGCCCCTGCCGCGAAAACGCAACGTCCCGCGAAGGAAGCCGCGCCTACCGCCATCCCGCCGGCCATGGACCGCCTCGCCAACAGCGTAACCGTGAGCGCTGTGGACAGCAGGCTCAACAGCCCGACCGCGACCCCGTAGCCGAAGGCCCCCCCAGACGGCCTGCCGTAGAGATACATCAGCAACGCCCCGGCAGGAATCGCCAGCAAGATTATAAGACCGGCGCACCTGAAGGCCAGCCGCCAGTGGTCGCTCATCCGCGACCCACGTTTCGCAAAGCCCGGTACACGTAGAACATGCCCCCGACGAACCCCGCAGCAAGCCCGATCAAGAGGAACAAAGGCAGCGTACCCGCAAGCCGGTCCAGAAAGAAACCGACCACCGTGGGAAGACCGAAGATCAAGATGAGCGTAAACCCAAGACCGACGAAACGCGCGTAGTTTCCTCGCGCGTTGTCCTGTTGAGGATCGGTGTTGGGCATCACCCAAACTATACCGTACCGCCCACTTTGTGGCAATCAGTTTCAAACTCTCGAGGACCCCCTTACGACGCCTGGTTTACGGCTACACCACGCCACCATGAACCCGCGCGTTCGCCCGCTCTCTGAGAGAGCCGGCGATGAGCTCCGCCAGGCGCTCTGGCATGTCCTCAGGGACGAAAGCCCGCGACCTGTCCACCAACTCGAGCCGCGTATTCGGGAAGTCTGTCGTGCTCTCCACCATTGGACCCTCCTTTCTTGCCCTGCTACCAGCATGGTATCGCTTTATTGACACTGTGTCAATAGACACGACGTCAATAAAGCGATACATTGTCTCTGGTTGAGAGCGAGGTAGGAGGAGAAGGTGGCGTGATGGGCGGAGAGCGGGCTCCGCGGCGGCGGCGCAGGCCGGAGGAGGCGGAGCGGGCGATACTGGCGGCTGCGCGGTCTTTTCTGGCGGAGCGTCCGTTCAGGGAGATGACGGTCGAGGGGGTGATGGCGCGCACCGGCTTGTCGCGGCCTGCCTTCTACGCGTATTTCGGGGACCGCTACGAGCTGGTAACGCGTCTCTTGGAGGGGATTGGGGGTCTGCTCCTCGCGGTGGACTGGCGGTGGCTTTCGGGCGATTCCGCCGGCGGACGAGAGGCTGCGAGCGCGGTGTTAGCAGATGCGCTACGCGGGGGGTCGGAGACGTTCTTGGAGTACGGGCCGGTGTTACGGGCCATCTCCGACGCGGCGGTCCAGGATCCCAGGGTAGAGGAGGTCTACCGGTACGGGCTGATCGAGCGCCTCACGAGGGTGGTCGCCGATCGCATCTCGCGCGACGTAGAGGCGGGCTTATCCCCGCCCGACCTCGACCCTGAGGAGACGGCGCAGGCGCTCGTGCTCATGACCGAGCGCTACCTGCTCGACGCCTTCGGCAGGCCCTCGGATCCCCCATCGTTCGAGAGGACCGAGGCGGTCTTCGGCGCGCTGGAGACAATCTGGGTCAGGACCCTGTACGGATAGGTCATCGCGGGAGTCGAAGGCCCAAAGTGCTCTCGGTCGCGGGCAGAGCGTGCCCGGTTCAGATCGACCTTCTCGTGGGTGTTGATCCTGGGCGCCGGATATGCCGGCGCGGTGGACCTATTGATCCTGCTCTAGGCCGCCTCTCCGGAAGAAACCGAGGAGGATGGCGGGCTCGCGTCCGGCCTACGAGTCGCGGGTCCCACTGTCGGGGAACCTCACCATCTTTAGGCCCGCCTCGGCAGCGAGTTCCATGGCGAGGGGGTCGGGGTAACCACCGGCGTAGTGGACCTCGCTGATGCCGGCGTTCATGATCATCTTCGCGCACATCAGGCAAGGCTGGTGGGTGCTGTAGAGCGAGGACCCGGTCACGGAGACGCCGTGGTAGGCGGCCTGGATGATGGCGTTCTGCTCGGCGTGGAGCGTGCGCTGGCAGCTCTCGCGGCCGTCCACTATGCGGATCAAACATCCCACGTCCTCGCAGTGGGGTAGGCCCGAGGGGCTGCCGTTGTAGCCGGTTGTGAGGATTCGTTTGTCGCGCACGATCACGGCCCCAACCGCCAGCCGCGGGCACGTCGAGCGGGTGGCTACCTCGTGGGCGATGCGCATAAAGTACTCGTCCCAGGAGGGCCTGACCTTACGCAGGTTGGTGGGCTCTTTAACCAAGGGTGTGGAGAGGCCTCCTTCCTTTGCGACGAGAACTGATCATAGCTTCGCGGCGCGATCTTCTGCTTGAGAACCGAGGACCTTGTCGGATAATCGTGGTATGGCCATTCTCACCTACCGCTACCGACTCTACCCCACGCCGGCACAAGAAACGAAGCTTCGCGGGTGGTTGGAATCTTTGCGGCTCCTCTACAACTTCGCGCTGGCCGAGAGACGAGACGCTTACAAGGCCGAACAGCGTTCCGTCTCTGCCTACGAGCAGAATCGCGCCCTGCCCGACCTCAAGGAGCGATTCTCGCGCTACGCGCAGATACACTCCCAGGTGTTGCAAGACGCTATTTTTCGCCTTGATCGTGCCTTCAAACGATTCTTTTCGGGTGGTGGATACCCGCGCTTCAAGGTGGAGGGGCGCTACCGCTCCTTTACCTACCCGCAAGCGACAGCGTTTCGCATCCTCCCTGGCGGCAAAAGGATCAGACTTTCCGGCATCGGGAATGTCCCCGTCCGGTATCATCGCCCGCATGAGGGAACATCGAAGGCGGCTTCCGTCGTGCGCCATCCTTCGGGGAAGTGGTGGCTGTGCATCGCCTGTGAAGTCCCAGATGTCCCGATTCAGGATGGGCCACTGACCGGATTCGACCTGGGCCTGGAGAACTACCTCACATCTTCCGATGGGGCAGTGACGAAGCCGGCAAGATCTCTCAAGAGCGCCCAGAAGAAGCTTAGGCGGGAGCAGAGGCGGCTTTCGCGCAAGCAAACTGGCTCCAACAACCGCCGCAAGCAACGCACCAAGGTGGCCCGGGCACACGAAAGAGTCGTTAATCGGAGAAGAGATTTCCTGCACAAGACCAGCCGTCGCCTGGTGGACACCCATGATGGTTTCGCTTTCGAGAAGCTGAGCGTTCGGAACATGCTCAAAAATCATAGGCTGGCGAAGTCCATATCCGATGCGAGTTGGTCTATGTTCGTCTCTATGATGGCTTACAAAGCCGAGAAAGCTGGTAAGCCGTTTGCGTTGGTCCCGCCACACGACACCTCTTCGAGATGCTCCGGGTGCGATGCGTTGGTGCCCAAGACCCTTAAGGTTAGAACGCACGTATGCCCCGAGTGCGAAATGGTGCTCGACCGGGATCAAAACGCAGCTATAAACATCGAGCGTAGGGCAGGGGTTGCCCGAAGTTACGCCTGTGGAGAGGCGGCCACTACGGGCGAGGAATCTCACCCGCATGTCGCCTCGTCGAAGCAGGAAGCTCTGCCATTCACGGCAAGGTGACTCACAGGGTTCCATAGAGCCTGTCCCCAGCGTCGCCGAGGCCCGGAACTATAAAGGCTACGTCGTTCAGCCCCGGGTCCAGGGCGGCGGTGTAGAAGTTCACGTCGGGGTGTTCCCGGGTGACGCGCTCGACGCCGGGTACCGCGGCCACGGCGTGGAGGCAGGAGATCCAGGTGGCCCCCTCCTCTTTGAGCTTGTCTATGGTCGCCGAGAGGCTCCCGCCGGTCGCGAGCATCGGGTCGAGGACTAGGACCAGGTACTCCTCCAGGTTGCGCGGGAGGTTGACGTAGTACTCGACCGGAAGGGCCGTCTCCTCGTCCCGCCTGAGGCCCATAAAGCCGACCGTGGCGGTCGGCAGCAGGGCCAGCGCCCCGTCGAGCATCCCGAGGCCGGCGCGCAGCACGGGGACCAGGCACACCGGGCAGGAGATCTCGGCCACCTCCGTCTCGGCTAGGGGGGTACGTATCTTCACCGGCCGGGTCGGCATGCTCCTCGCGGCCTCGGCGACCATGATCAGGGCGAGCTCCTTCATGGCCTGGCGGAAGTCCGGCGTCCTCGTGCGCTCGTCGCGCAGGACCGCGAGCTTGTGCCGGCTCAGCGGGCCGTCCACCACGTGCAGGTTCTTCGCCTCCGGCTTCAACTCACTCATACAGCGGGAAAGCCTCAGTCAGGGCCGCGACCCGGCCTCGCAGGCCGTCCAGTTGGCCGCGGGTAGTCGCGACGATTATCGAGGCGATCTCGCGCATCTCTTCCTCGCCCATGCCGCGGGTCGTCATCGCGGCGGTGCCGAGCCTGACGCCGCTCGTCACGGTAGGAGACTCGGGATCGTTCGGGACCATGTTCTTGTTGCAGGTGATACCCACGGACTCGAGTGCCTCCTCGAGCTCCCTGCCGGTTACTCCCTTCGCCCGCAGGTCGACCAGGATCAGGTGGTTATCAGTCCCGCCGGAGACGAGGTCGATTCCGCCTTCCAGCAACCCCTCGGCGAGCGCCCGGCAGTTGTCGACGATCTTTCGGGCGTACTCTTTGAACTCGGGCCTGAGCGCCTCGCCGAAGGCGACTGCCTTGCCGGCGACGGCGTGCATCAGCGGCCCGCCCTGCATGCCTGGGAAGACGCGGCTGTTGACCTTCTTGGCGAACTCCTCGCGGCAAAGGATCATGCCGCCCCGCGCGCCCCGCAGGGTCTTGTGCGTAGTCGTTGTGACGATCTCGCAGTAGGGGATCGGAGAGGGGTGGACGTCGGCGGCGACGAGGCCGGCTACGTGGGCCATGTCCGTCAGGAAGAACGCGCCGACCTCGTCGGCGATCTCGCGGAACTTCTCGAAGTCTATGACGCGCGGGTAGGCGCTCGCCCCGGCCAGGATCATCCTGGGCCTCTCCCGCAAGGCTACCTCGCGGACCTCATCGTAGTCGATAAAGCCGTCCTCGCCGACGCCGTAGTGCGAAAAGTCGTAGGTGCGGCCCGAGAAGTTGATCTTCATCCCGTGCGTGAGGTGGCCGCCGTGGGCCAGGTCCATGGCGAGGACCTTGTCGCCAGGGTCTATGAGCGCGGCGTAGGCCGCCTCGTTGGCCTGGCTGCCAGAGTGCGGCTGCACGTTGACGTGCTCGGCCCCGAAGAGCCGCTTCGCGCGCTCGATGGCGAGGGTCTCTACCTTGTCCACCTGCTCGCAGCCGCCGTAGTAACGCTTGCCAGGGTACCCTTCGGCGTACTTGTTCGTGAGGACCGACCCCTGCGCGGCCAGCACCGCCTGGGAGGCGAAGTTTTCGCTAGCTATCAGCTCGATGGTGGTGCGCTGCCGTTCTAGCTCACCGTCGAGCGCCTCCTGAACCTCGGCGTCGACGACCTCGGTGTAAGGGCCTATCACGTTCTACCTCCGCTCCTCGGATCGTGCGCCGCCCGGCATACCCAGACGTGGCGAGCGGCCGCCGACCGTGGTCTCCCACGCCTTCTCTGACGCACCTGCAAGCTCGCTTGAGTATAGACGTTGCGGGTAATGCCCTCAAACCGGGCCGGCGTCCTTCCACGCGGCCAGCAGGAAGCGCAGGCGGCCAGCCTCAGCCGCCTTCACCCGACCTTCAAAACGCCGTCGTCCGCGGCATCCTCGACCTCGGAACCCGGGATGTAGCTGTAAAGGCAGAGCACGCCGCGATAGGGCGCAGGGCCACCAGCGAAGCCATCCCGGTCCATCGCTAACCGGTCTGTTTTAGAAGCCGACACGCCACCCGCCCTCCCGGGCCAGCTCGGCGAGCGTCTCGGCGGTGAGCCCTGCGGAGGGCCGGAGGAGCCTTGCCGCCTCCCCGGAGAGGTCTACTACCGCCGACGCCTCACCGCTCCCTGGCTCGCCCTCGACGACCACGTCCACGGCAGCGGAGACCTCAGGGACCACGTCGGCGAGCGCGCGGGGCGCGGGCTCGCCGGAGAGGTTGGCGCTCGTTGCGAAGAGCGGTCCGCCGTAGGCCGCGAGCACCCCCCTCACGACCTCTCCCGCCGGCACCCGCAAGCCGACAGTACCCCCGCCGGGCCTGTCGAGGACCAGCGTGAGCGGCCCGGGCCAGTAGAGCCCCGCGAGCCGCCAGGCGAGCGGAGGAGGCGCACCGGCGAGCGCGAACGCCTCCTCCGCGGAGACGCAGAGCAGGGCGATGGGCTTGTCGGCATCCCTGCCCTTTATCTCGCGGACCCGCTGCAGGCCGGGCTCCGCGGCGACGAGCCCGACCACGGTCTCGGTGGGTAGGAGGGCGATCCCGCCGGCCCTCAAGGCCGCGGCTGCCCCTTTGGGCGAGACGACTCTCAACGCCCGCCCCATTCGAGCAGCACCACTCTTGGCGTCCCGGCGAGGTCGGGGCGGACGCCCCGCGGGACGAACCCTGCCAGCCTGCCGAGATCCAGGACCCTCCCGGCCTGGCCGTCGCCGACCTCGAGCACCACGTCCGCGCCGGGCTTCAATAACGGGGGCGTCTCGGCGAAGATGCGCCTGAAGAACGCAAACTCGTCAGGCCCGCTGTAGAGGGCCACTGGCGGGTCCCACTCCCTGACCTCGGGCGCCAGCCGGCTCGCCGCGCTCCGCTCGTCCACGTAGGGCGGGTTCGAGACGAGAAGGTTCACCCTCCCTCTCAGGGCCTCGAGGCCGGATACCACGTCCGCGCGGTGGAAGCGCACCGTTGTCCGGTTACTTACGGCGTTGCGGCGGGCGGCTTCGAGGGCGCCTTCGGAGACGTCCGTGGCGTGGACCTCGCATTCGGGGCGTTCCTGGGCTATGGAGATCGCGATGGCCCCAGAGCCGGTGCCGACGTCGAGGACGAGGCAAGGGTCTTCGCGCCGGTCTATGCGCTCAAGGGCTACCCCGACGACGCTCTCGGTGTCGGGGCGTGGGATCAGGGTCTGCTCGTTCAGCTCGAGGATGAGGTTCCGGAAGTAGGCGTACCCGAGGATGCGCTGGACGGGTTCGCGCTTGAGGCGGCGGGAGACCCACAGCTCGTAGAGCGCCGCCTGCTCCTGCGTCAACGGCGGGGCGTAGGCGGCCAGGTCAGCGCGCCCAACGCCGAGCAACTCGCCGAGCAGGATCTCGGCTGAGGCTGCCGGTTCGGGGACTCCGGCCTGCTCCAGGCGGCTCGCGGCCGCGCGCGCGGCGTCTCGGGCACTGGCGGCGCCTGGACGCAACCGGTTAGCCGGGGGTTCCGGCGGCCTCGGCGGCGAGCCTGTCGGTCCTCTCCTTGGCGGCGAGCGCCTGGGTAAACTCTTCGAGGTCGCCCCCGAGGGTGGCCTCGAGGTTGTGGGAGGTCACGCCGACGCGGTGGTCGGTTATGCGGCCCTGCGGGAAGTTGTAGGTGCGGACCTTCGCCGAGCGGTCGCCGGTGCCGACCTGGGCCTGGCGGAGGGCGCCCTCCTGCTCGGCCCGCTCGCGCATCTCGCGCTCGAGGAGGCGGGACTTCAATATCTTCATCGCCTGCTCCTTGTTCTGGAGCTGGCTCTTCTCGTTCTGGCAGGTCACCACGAGGCCCGTGGGCTTGTGCGTGATGCGCACCGCGGAGTCTGTGGTGTTCACGCTCTGGCCGCCGGGGCCGCTCGAGCGGTACACGTCGATCTCGAGGTCTCCGGCGGCGATCTCGATCTCCACGTCCTCGGCCTCGGGCAAGACCGCCACGGTGGCGGTAGAGGTGTGGATGCGGCCCTGGCTCTCGGTCTTCGGGACCCGCTGGACGCGGTGCGTACCTCCCTCGTGCTTGAAAACAGAGTAGGCGCGGTCGCCGCTGATCTCGATGGCCACGTCCTTGTAACCCCCGACCTCGGCCGGGCTGGAGGAGAGCGTGCGGTGCTTGAAGCCGAGCCGGTCGGCGTAGCGGGAGTACATCTCCATCAGCTCGCCGGCGAAGAGGGCCGCCTCGTCGCCGCCGGCGCCGGCCCGGATCTCGATGATCACGTCCTTATCGTCGTTCGGGTCGCGGTCGATGAGCTCGGTGCGGATCTGCTCGGAGAGCTCCTCGATGCGCTCCTCCGCCGCCCGCGCCTCGGCCGCGTAGAACTCCCGCTCCTCGGCGTCCTCTGCCTGCGGGACCAACTCTCGCGCGTCGCGCTCGGCCTCGACGGCGTCGAGCAGGGCCCGCGAGAGGTCAGCCCCCCGCCGCAGCCGCGAGTGCTCCTTGGCGACCTCAGCGTAGCGGCGCTGGTCGTCGAAGATGCTCGGGTCGGAAAGCTCCTGCGTTAGCGCGTCGTAGCGGCCGAGCGTCTCCTCGGCCAACCTCGTTACCTGACTATCCAAATCAAATCACCAGTTTGCTCGTAGCCTCGTCGGGCTCGATCCGTGCTTCCTTCTCCATAGAGAGGACCTTTTTCAAAGAGGCCATCGCGACCTCGACCATGTCGTCTGAGGGCTCCCGCGTGGTCAGCCGCTGCATCTGCAGGCCGGGCCACACCAGAGCCCTTACGATGGCGCTCTCCTGGTTGCGGGCGCTCCACATGATGAACTCGAACGCTATGCCGGCAACTAGCGGGATCACCACGACCCGGCTAGCCAGCATGTAGAGCCACCCCTCGACCCCGAGCAGAGAGAAGACCAGGATAGAGAGCACCAGGACGTAGAGCACGAAGCTCGTGCCGCATCGGACGTGGCTCGTGTCCAGCTTGCGGGCGTTCTCGGGGACGAGCTCCTCGCCGCGCTCGTAGACCTTTATCGCCTTGTGTTCCGCGCCGTGGTAGGCGAAGAAGCGCTTGATGTCCTTGCTGAGCATGGTGATCCCGAGCAGGTACGCTATAAAGATCGCGATCCTTATAGCCCCCTCGACGAGGTTGAAGAGGACCGGGTTCTCGATGCTCGACCCGACCAGCGAGCCCAGCCCCTTGGTCCCGAGAACCGGCGCCACGAGAAAGAGCCCGAAGCCTAACACGAGCGCGAAGGCGAGGGTGCCAGCTATCTCCTTCTTGGAGAGCTCCTGCTCCTCGCCGAGCGCGATGTTGGTAGAGAGGGTAAGCGCCTTCATGCCGAGCCAGAGGGTCTCGCCCAAGGAGAGGGCGCCCCGGATTATGGGCAGGCGGAAGAGCTTGCTCTTGCGCGTGATGGAGCGGAAACGCTCCGCGCGCAGGTCCATCTCCCCTGAGGGCGTGCGGACCGCGATCCCCCAGAAATTGGGAGAGCGCATCAGCACGCCCTCCATTATGGCCTGTCCGCCGACCCTCATGGCCTGGCCTTACCGCCTGTTCTGGCGGGCCTGGCGGCGGTCCTGGAACCGCTGGACCCGGCCGCCGGTATCCACTATGCGCTGCTTGCCGGTGTAGAACGGGTGGCTCGCGCTGGAGATGTCCAGCTCCACGAGCGGGTACTCGTTGCCGTCCTCCCAGGTTATCGTCCTCTCCGTCTCGATAGTCGAGCGGCTCAGGATCGCGAAGTCCGCGCTGTTGTCCCTGAAGACCACGGGCCTGTACTCGGGATGGATGCCCTTCTTCATAATAGATTTCCTCTCTCTGTTCTAGGAGCCCTATAGTCTAACCATAAAAAGCGGGGAGGGTCGGCTCTCTTCCGACCCTCCCCGTTGTACGTCTAGCCGCGGACGCGCTGGAGCTCGCGCAAGAACTCTGAGTTCGTGCGGGTCTCCTTGAGCTTCTGGATCAAAAGCTCTATCTTCTGGCCGGTATCGAGGGCGTTGAGGATGCTGCGCACCTGCCAGACCCTCTGGGCCTCGGCCGGCTCCATGAGCAGCTCCTCCTTGCGCGTAGAGGAGTCCTCGATGTTGATGGCGGGGTAGATCCTGCGGTTCGCCAGCTTGCGGTCGAGCCTGAGCTCCATGTTGCCGGTGCCCTTGAACTCCTCGAAGATCACCTCGTCCATCCGGCTGCCGGTCTCGACGAGCGCGGTCGCGAGGATCGTCAACGAGCCGCCGTTCTCGATGTTGCGCGCCGCCCCGAAGAACTTCTTCGGCGGGTAAAGCGCCGCGGAGTCCACACCACCGGAGAGGATGCGCCCCGAGGCCGGGGCCGCGAGGTTGTAGGCCCGCGAGAGCCTGGTTATGCCGTCGAGCAGGACCACGACGTCGTCCCCCTCCTCGACGAGGCGCTTGACGCGCTCGAGCACGAGCTCGGCGACGGCTATGTGGTTGTCGGCGGGCTGGTCGAAGGTCGAGGCGACGACCTCGGCCTCCTGGACGCTGCGCTGCCAGTCGGTGACCTCCTCGGGCCGCTCGTCGGCGAGCACCACGAAGAGCTTGGTCTCGGGGTAGTTGGCGGCGATGGACTGCGCGATCTGCTTGAGGATCGTGGTCTTGCCGGCCTTGGGCGGCGAGACCACCATGCCGCGCTGGCCCTTGCCTATGGGGGCAACGAGGTCTATGACGCGCGGGGCTATGTCGTTAGGCTTCCACTCCAGGCGCAGCCGCTCCATCGGGTAGAGCGGGGTCAGATCGTCGAAGTTCGGACGCCAGCGGCCCTTCTGGGGCTCCTGGCCGTTCACGGTCTCGATGCGGACCATTGCCGGGTACTTCTCGCCCTCGCGGGCAGGGCGGATCTGGCCGACAACGTAGTCCCCGCGCCTGAGGTTGAAGCGCTTGATCTGGCTGGCCGAGACGTAGACGTCGCCCTTGCCCTGGCTGTAGCCCCCCGTCCGGAGGAAGCCGAACCCGTCGGGCAGTACGTCGAGGATGCCGCTCTGCACCGGCTCGTCGCCCTGACCACCCCGGTCACCCCTATCCTGCCTGCGGTCCGGCCGCCGCCTCTCCTCCTGTCGCTGCTGGCGGCGATGCTCGGGCGCCTCGGCCGGAGCCTGGACCGCCCCGTCGGCGCCGTCGCGCGCCGCGGGCTCGGCGGGGGCCGGCGGCGCGGCGACCTCCCCGTTCTTGGCAGGGACCTCGGTCGGGGCCTCGACCTTGGACTCGGGAGGAGCCGCGGCGGCCCCGTTGGTAGTGGCCCGCTGGCTCGCCGCCTGTTCTGTGGCGACCTTGTAGATCATCTCGGCCAGCTCCGGCTTGCGGTACTTGCGGTACTGCTTGATGCCGAGCTGGGAGGCGATCTGGTGCAGGTCGCTAAGGCGCTTGCGCTCGAGGGTCGAAAGTTCGGTCATGTTGCTAATCCACCTCTCGTGTTTGGGATGCGGTAATGTCTCTTATCTGTTTTCGTCACGGGCTTGTCAAAGCTGGAAGCCCCACCGCCCGGCTTCGGGCTCGAGGGCGTGGATGGTGTCCATGAATCTTACCACACGGGGCTCGGTCGACATCACCAGCGTGTGCGTCCGCGCCCCGCCCCTGAAGTACCTCACGCCTTCGAGGGTCTCGCCCGACGTGATTCCCGTGGCCGCAAAGACGAGGTCGTCGCGGCTGATGAGGTCGTCGAGCGTGAGCTTCCGCTCGGGGTCCGCGAAGCCGTACTCTTCGAGCTTCTCGACCTGCGAGCGCTGCGTGGGCCACATCCTGGCCTGCATCTCCCCGCCGAGGCATTTCATCACCGCCGCGGCAAGGATCCCCTCGGGGGCCCCGCCGATGCCGATGATCGCGTGCAGGTCAGCCCCCCGCAACCCGACGGCGATGGCCGGGGTGAGGTCGCCCTCGGGCCGGATCTGGATGCGCGCGCCCGTCTGCCGGATCTCGTCTATCAGGCTCTCGTGCCTGTCCCTGTCTAACACCACTACGTTTATCTCGGACGGCTTGCGGCCCATGGCCTCGGCTATGGCAGCTATGTTCTCCGAGACCGGAGCATCTATGTCGATAGCGCCCCTCGCCCCGGGACCTACTATCAGCTTGCTCATGTACATGTCGGGCGTCCTGAGGATGCTGCCCCTCGGCGCCGCCATCACCGCCGAGATCGCCCCCTCCTGGCCCTTGACCAGAAGCTGCAAACCCTCGACGGGCTCGACCACCAGGTCAACCTCGGGCCCGCCAGCACCCACTGTGTCGCCCGGGCTCAAGATCCCCGCCCGGCCCTTGGGCGCCCGCACCCGGCCCTTCTCGTCCAGGCGTTGCTCGCGGAGCAACGCGACCCTCCCCGAGATCGAGACCTTCTCCAGCTCCTCGCGGAAGGTCTCCGTGGCGAGCGTGTAAGCCCTCTCGGAATCCCCGGACCCTTCGAGCCGGGCCACCCCAAGCGCGACTTGCTCGGTTACGGCGGCGTATTCGACGGCCGTCGAAGCTATGGACCCCGAGCGGGGATCGGTAACGCTAATGGTTTCTCACCGGACCTCCCTTGCCCGCCGCCATAGACCGTGCGCCACTAACCTCGCCAGCGGCTGGGCCTACCTCGAAACGGTGCGGAGCGGCTCCTTGCCTCCTGGGGTTTCGGAACCGGCGTATCGGACCCGAACATTATACACCAGCTACCCGCGGCCGGCCACAGTCCCGTGGCTACTTCTCGGCGACCGCCTCCCGCGCGAGCCGCAAGAGCTCCCCGTCGAGCCCCTCGCCCACGGGGTCGTTGTCGCAGTACACGACCATCTTCCCTTCCGCAGCACCCCGGCGCGTCACGACGTCCACAGCCGCCGCCTTTATCTCCGTAAGGTAGGCCTCGGCGCCCTTCATCCCGTCGAGGTCGGCGGCGAGCCGCTTCCGGTCAGAGAGGTTGCCCGAGGTCGCTACGACCTCGCAGCCGTAGTGCGTCTCGAGGTGCCGCGCGAGCCCGTCTAGCACAACCGGCGGCGCCGTCGAGACGTAGGCGACCCGCAGGCCCTCGATCTCTTTGACCGGCCGCGGCCTGAAGACCGTGGGGATCACTGCCAGCTCCGGCTTGACTTCCCGCACGGCCTCCAGTAGTTCGCCTACCTTCTCCTCGCCCGCCATCGGCTCCTCGCTCATCGTCAGGAGCAGCAGGTCGGAGATGAGCAGGCGGTAGGCGCCGAGGAAGCCCACGATGTACTCGGGGTCCTGGTGGGCGCCGGCGACTAGCACGCGCCGCTCGACTTCGACCGGCGGGATCGCAGCCCCCGAGCCGTCGAAGATGGTGACGCGGGTGTCGAGGCCGTTGGCGATCTTGGCTCCCTCGAGGACGTTGGAGACGAACGGTTCTCCGGCCAGCCCGCCGCCGCACCTGCGGCACCCTACGGTCGTTACCCGGCTCAGGGCCGCCGTCTCGTAGTAGTCGCTCGCCGCGTGCGCCCCGCGCCCGAGGGCCTCGAGCAGGTAGTCGCTCCCTACCTCCATCTTGTGGCCCTCGATCACCTCCGGACGTGGGGGGCCGCCGCGGCCCATCGAGACGACGCCGGGATCAAAGCCCTCCCGCGCCAGCAGACGCGCCAGGTAGCCGCTGATCGCCGTCTTGCCGACCCTCTTTCCGGTCCCGACGACCGCGAGCGCGGGTTTGGTCGAGACGGCCCGCAGCTCCGGCGGCCTGATCTCGAAATCGCTGCCGACGTAGCGCGCCCCGGCGCGAAGGGCCAACGAGGCAATCCTCATCCGCTCCCTGTAGCCGACCACGGGCTCGTCCGAGAGGTCTACCACTACCTCCACCTCGTGAGCGGCCAAGGCCTTCCCGACGGCCGAGACGGGGTCGGCGCCGGTGACCAGGGGCAGGCCGTAGTCGGTTCCCTCCTTAAGCTTCTCTGTGCCGCCGAGGAGGGCCGCGGCTACCCCTTCGGCGCCCAGGGACTCGCGGACGCTCTGGATGGCGTCGAGGACCACGGGCGGGTAGTGCTCGCCGTCGATCAGGAAGAGAGCCCGCACCGAGCCCTAGCTGATCGAGCGCCGCTGGCCGCGGTCCCCGGGCCTGCCGTCCCCCTGTATCTCCTCGTAGTGGCGGTACTGGTGGGTCTCGGCGTCGAAGTCCACGATCAGCTCGCGGTCCTTGAACGGGTACTTGCGGAAGACCCTCACCCGCCCGTCATCGATCTCGATGACGTTGTAGCAGGGGCGGGTGTTGCCGCGCAGGCGGGTCGTCGAGGCCGTCCCCGCGTTCACTATAAACATATTCTCGAGCTTCCACGAGTACGGCACGTGCTTGTGCCCGGAGAGGACGAGGTCGACCTCGGTGTCGGTGAGCAACTCGAGCACGTCCCCGGCGTCGTAGATGATGTTGCGCTCCCTACCCGTGCCGGGGATCGGGATCAGGTGGTGGTGGATCACGAATATCTTGAGCTTGTCCTGGGCCCTCGCGAAGGTCTCGTGGATAAAGTCGTAGTGCTCGCGCCCAACCCTGCCGTCGTCGAGGTCGGGCTCCGAGGAGTCGACAGCGACCATGACCGCGTCCTCGAAATCTATGGTCGAGTACCTGTCTCCGAAGAGCCGCTCGAAGTGGATGTAGCCCACGTTGCGCGAATCGTGGTTGCCCGGGATCACCATGACGCGCTCGCATTGGATCCGCTGGACGTACTCGGCGGCCGTCTCGAACTCCTGGCGGTAACCGGCGTTGGTCAGATCGCCCGAGACCACTACCGCCGTCGGATCCATGTCGTTGATCTCGAGTATCGAGCGCTCTAGCAGGTCGGGGATAAAGTACGGGCTGCCGCAGTGGATGTCGCTGATCTGGCAGATGGTCAGCCGGCCCTGCGCGTCCATGTTCTCCCCGGTTTCGTCGGCCACGAGATGCCCCGAGAAAAGTATAACAGAGCGCCTGTCAGGCACACCCCGAGCTGCGACGGTGCGTTAGAGGGGAGGGTTGAGGTTCATCTTCCCCTCTTCCTTGCCGCCGTAGTGGCGCAGGGTCACGTGGAGGGTTAGTGGGAGCGGCTCCAGCGGATTCGTTCTACTAGAGCTTTCACATCTTCTCGGGAGCGCTGACCCCGAGAAGATCCAGGCCCAAGCGCAGCACGGTCTTGGTGGCGGCGCACAGCGCCAGCCGCCCGGCCCGCAGGTCCGCATCCTCCACGAGGACCCGGTGCACCGTGTAGAACTGGTGGAAGCGCGTGGCGAGGGTCTCGAGGTAGGTCGGGATCGGG
>JADDPU010000171.1 GCA_016781725.1 Rubrobacter sp.
CGAAAGGGACAAGCGGTGCTGAACGGTAGCGCCTCGAGCGCCCACCCGCAACGTCGCTAAAGAACTTGCGAACCTCGGCTTCCAGCGATCACCAAGAACGCGGGAGAGCCCAGGGTTTATGTCCTAGTCTGCCGGCGTACGGTACAAGACAACGAGTGGTTGCCTGCTACGATGGCTGGGTTGCACCCTGCCGCCTTCGCCTGCCCTTTACCAGTCGCGCGACCGCTGTTCTCGGCGGGGGTCCACGACACGCTCTAGCCGAAAGCCTCCCTAAACTCCCTCACGGCTTTGGGACCATTGCGCTCCAGACCCTCGAAGAACGCCTCCCGGTCGTGGTTCCGGAAGTCTAACCTCTCCACGCGGAAGGGCGCCAGGCGCTCCTTCGCCCGCCGACGTTCGGAGGTATCCAGGGAATACTCGATGGCGTTCGCGATGCTGGCAGCGTCCGTCCAGTCGGACTTGTAAACGGGGACGCCCGTCGCGGTGAAGATCCAGCTCATGTTCGGCATCGAGCCGTACGCGCGGTGGCAGCCTCCGTCGAGCGCATCAACGAGTATCGGGCGCCCGACACCGAGCACCTCCCTCAGTCGCCTGGCGTGGCGGAACTTCTGCTCCATGGAGGTCAAGTGCGGGTAGTTCTCGCCCGGATGCGCCTCGTGGGTGTAGACGAAGACGGAGCCCACGCCCCTCTCCGAGAAACGGTTGGCCAGCTTGTCCAGAGATGGCGCCGCCATCCCGCAGTACGGTCAGGTGAAGCTGCCGAACTCCACGACGGAGTAAGCGTGAGCTGACCATACGTCGCTTAGGCGCATCTCGCTACCGTCCAGCCTCCACAGCGGGAAGTCGGGCGCCGGCCGGCCCAGCGGAGGGCTCGCATCGAAGTTCAGCCACGGCCCGAACTTCTCGGGGACGAAGGCATCGTAGTTGTAGCGGGCCGTGAGGTCGGACTCGTTCACGTTACTCCAACTCCTCTCGCTCTGAATCGGTAGCATCCAACGGAATCCCTCGGCTCGAGCCGAAGGCACGCCGCGCCCTTCTCCACAAGCGCCGGAGCGGCGACCCCACGCCGGGGGTGCGTTCTGTAGTCTTCAGGGCCTCGAGCAGCGCCTCGAACTCCTCGCGGCAGTCGCCGCACCTGTCGAGGTGGTCCTGGACGAGCGGCATCGCCGCCGCCGCGTCGAGCCCGGCGAGCTCCGACTCTACGAAGCGGTCCAGCTCCTCGAAGCACTC
Organism: Rubrobacter sp.; assembly: GCA_016781725.1. Lineage (GTDB taxonomy): Bacteria > Actinomycetota > Rubrobacteria > Rubrobacterales > Rubrobacteraceae > Rubrobacter_D. The sequence continues at coordinate 1,231 of JADDPU010000171.1, forward strand.
GTCGCAGCCG
>JADDPU010000520.1 GCA_016781725.1 Rubrobacter sp.
TAGCTCGCGGCTCAGGGCCAGGACCCCGCCTTTCGAGGCCGTGTAGGAGATCTGGGACGTGGCCGCCCCCATCACCGCGACGAAAGAGGCGGTGTTGATGACCGACCCGCCGCCGCGCTCCAGAAGGTGCGGTATCCCGTACTTGCAGCACAGAAAGACGCTCTTGAGGTTGACGTTCTGGACTCGCTCCCAGGCCTCTAGCCCCGTCTCCAGGATGGAGTCGTCGTCTGGCGGCGAGATGCCGGCGTTGTTGAACAGTACGTCTATGCCCCCGAAGCGCTCCGCCGTCTCGCGGTACATCCGCTCTACGTCGCCGGGGTCTGTCACGTCGGCGTGCACGTAGAGACCGTCGAGCTCGCGGGCTACCTCGTTGCCGGGCTCATCGGCGAGGTCCACTATGGTGACGCGGGCGTCCTCCTCGGCGAAGCGGCGGGCGGTCTCGCGGCCTATGCCGCTGGCGCCGCCGGTGATGACCGCGACCTTGCCGCCAAGCCGTCCCGGCATCCCTAGCCCTCCTCCGTCGCCAGGTAGACGTTCTTTACCTCGGTGTAGTAGTCGAGGGCGTGGGGGCCGAGCTCGCGCCCGAAGCCAGACTGCTTCATCCCGCCGAAGGGGGTGCCGACGCGGACGGAGGTGTTGGAGTTTATGGAGAGGACGCCGGTCTCGATGCGGCGGGCCACACGCAGGGCGCGGGCGCCGTTCTGGGTCCAGATCGAGCCCGAGAGGCCGTAGACCGTGTCGTTCGCGAGACGCACGGCGTCCCCCTCGTCCTCGAAGGGGATCACGGCGACGACGGGGCCGAAGATCTCCTCGGCCGCGGCCCGGTCGTCGTTGGAGAGGGGCGCCAGGACCGTCGGCGGGAACCAGAAGCCCGAACCTTCAGGCGCCTCGCCCCTGATGGCGACCGGCGCGCCGTCGGGGACGTAGGAGGCGACGTTCTCGCGATGGTCGGCGGAGATCAGGGGTCCCATGTCGGTAGCCTCGTCGAGCGGGTCCCCCACCCTCATGCTCGTCACGGCAGGCTCCATGAGCGAGAGGAACTCGTCGAAGACGCCCCGCTGGACCAGGATGCGCGACCTCGCGCAGCAATCCTGCCCGGCGTTGCCGAAGACGGCGACCGGTGCGGAAGCTGCTGCCTTCTCCAGGTCGGCGTCGGCGAAGACCACGTTGGCGGACTTGCCGCCGAGCTCGAGGGTGACGCGCTTGATGGTGCCGGCGGCGGAGGCCATGATCCCCCTCCCCACCTCCGTCGAGCCCGTGAACGCGACCTTGGCCACGTCGGGGTGCTCGACGAGCCGCTTGCCTACCTTGCTACCGGGCCCGACTAGGACGTTGACCACGCCCTCGGGGATGCCGGCCTCGCGGGCTATGCGCTCGAACTCCAGCGCCGTCAGCGGGGTAAGCTCGGCTGGCTTGAGGACGAGGGTGTTGCCCGCGGCTAGAGCCGGGGCCATCTTCCAGCTCGCTATGGTGAGCGGGAAGTTCCACGGGACGATGAGGCCGACGACCCCTAAGGGTTCGCGGAACGTCACGTCGACGCCGCCCGCCACGGGGATGGTGTCGCCGAGCAGCCTCTCTGGCGCCCCGGCGTAGTAGTGGAAGGTCTCGACGACCATCCCCATCTCGTCCCGCGCGTCGCCGATGGGCTTGCCCGTGTTCCTGGACTCCAGTTGCGCCAGGCTCTCCCGCTCGGCGTCGAGGGCTTCGGCGAGGCGCCTGAGCAGGCGCGAGCGGTCGGAGGGCTTGATGTCCCTCCAGGCGGGGAAGGCCCTCTTCGCGCGGGCGACGGCCGCGTCGGCGTCGGCTTCGGTGGCGGGTTCGAGCCTCTCCACCACCTCTTCGGTGGCCGGGTTAAGGACTTCGAGCAACTACTTTACCTCCGAGACTAGGGCTTTTATGAGCTGGCTCTTCTCGTCTTCCTCGGGGTGCCAGAGCACGCCGAGGACGAACGGGCAGGAGGGATCTTCGATGGCCTCGACGGTCTCGTCGTCGGCGCGGGCCGTGACGGCGAGCCCGGCCCCGACCTCCTTTACGCCCTGGTGGTGGTGCGACTTGACCGGCGCCCGCTCGGCCCCGACGGCGCGGGCCGCGAGCGAGCCGGGCTCCAGGTCTACCTCGTGGTCGGCGAAGGTGCCTGGGGTGTGGCGGTGCTCCTCGTGGCCTACCACGTCGGGGATGTGTTGCTCGATGCCGCCGCCGTAGACGACGTTGAGGATCTGCATCCCGCGGCAGACGCCCAAGACGGGCATCCGACGCTCCACGGCGGCCCGGACCAGGGCCAGCTCGTAGGCGTCGCGCTCCTCCTGCACGGGCCCGGTCTCGGGGTGGGGCTCCTCCCCGTAGAGCGCCGGGTTCACGTCGCCGGCGCCGCCGGTCACGATCAGGGCGTCTATCACGTCGAGCACCCCTTCCGGGTCCTCCGCGTCTTCGGGGTCGGGGATCAGCAACACGGGCCGCCCGCCGGCGCGCTGCACGGCGTGCACGTAGCTCGCCGGGCTCATAAAGGCGGGCACCTCTCTCCAGACGCCGTAGCTTACCGACTCGGTCGCGGCGGTCACGCCGATGGTCGGCCTCCTCCTGGCGGACTCGCTCACAGGCGCTCGAAGTTCCGGTAGCGTTCCCAGTCGGTCACGACGGAGTCGAAGGCTTCGATCTCGACCCGCGCCATGTTCAGGTAGTGCCCGACTACCTCCTCCCCGAACGCTACCTTGGCCGCCTCGCTGTTCGCGAACAGCTCGTGCGCCTCGCGCAGGTTCGTCGGGACGTGGGGCTTGTCCGTCTCGTAGGCGTTGCCGGCGAACTCTTCTTCGAGCGGAAGCTCGTTCTCGATGCCGTGGAGGCCCGCGGCGATCATGGCGGCGATGGCGAGGTAAGGGTTGACGTCCCCGCCGGGGATGCGGTTCTCGACGCGCAAGGAGTTGCCGTGTCCGACGACCCGTAAGGAACAGGTGCGGTTGTCCTTGCCCCAGGCGACCGCGGTCGGGGCGAAGGAGCCCTTGGCGTAGCGCTTGTACGAGTTTATGTTCGGGGCGAAAAAGAGGCTGAACTCGCGCAGGCACGCGAGCTGGCCCGCGAGAAAGTGCTCGAACGTCTCCGAGAAGCCGTGACCGTTCGCGAACACGGCGCTCCCGTCCTCGCCGCGCAAGGAGAGGTGGATGTGGCAGGAGTTGCCCTCGCGCTCGTTGAACTTGGGCATGAAGGTGATGGAGCAACCTTCTTGGGCCGCTATCTCCTTGGCGCCGTTCTTGTAGATCGCGTGCCCGTCGGCGGTCGAGAGCGCCCGGTCGAACCTGAAGTTGATCTCGTGCTGGCCGAAGTTGCACTCGCCCTTGGCGTCCTCGACCGCGAGCCCGGCCGCCGCCATCGAATTCCTGATGCGCCTCAGGAGAGGCTCGATGCGCGCCGTGCCCAGGAGCGAGTAGTCCACGTTGTAGTAGTTGGCCGGCTCGAGGTCCCTGTACCCCTTGCGCCACGCCTCCTCGTAAGTGTCCATAAAGACTATGAACTCGAGCTCGGTCCCGACGAAGGCTTCGAGGCCGCGCTCCGAGAGCCGCTCGAGCTGGCGCTTGAGGACCTGGCGGGGCGAGGCGACGACCGGAGAGCCGTCCTCCCAGACCAGATCGCACGTGACGAGGGCCGTGCCCTCCTGCCAGGGCACGCGCCTTAAAGTGTCCAGGTCCGGCTTGAAGACGAAGTCGCCGTAGCCGCGCTCCCAGGAGGACATCTCGTAGCCCTCGACGGTGTTCATCTCCACGTCCACGGCGAGCAGGTAGTTGCACCCTTCCGCGTCGTGCTCTACCACCTCGTCGAGAAAGTGGCTAGCGGTGAGGCGCTTGCCCTGAAGCCGCCCCTGCATGTCCGTCATGGCTATGAGGACGGTATCTATGTTGCCGGCGTCGACCTCGGAGCGCAAAGCGTCGAGGTCGAGGCGGCCCGCCGCCTGCGTCGTGTCCAATTCCCGCTCCTCTCTAGCGAGCGCTCCAGCCCGAACGCTCTAGCTTCCGGCCAGCTCGGATTCGGCCTTCTCTATCGTAGCGAACTCTTCCTCCGGCGCTTGGGCGACCAGGTGGTGGCGGCTGTAAAGGCCGAAGTAGGCGAGGAAGAGCGCGTAGACGCCAAGGGTGATAAGAGCCGCCCTGACATCGACGATAAAGGTAGCGATGACCGCGAGAAGCGCCAGCACGAACGCCACCCCAGAGGTCGCGACACCGCCAGGCGTGCGGTAGGGACGTTCCAGGGCGGGTTCCCGTCGGCGCAGCACTATGTGCGCGAGCATCATCAGGGCGTAGCTTATCGTCGCGCCGAAGACGGCGATGTTGATCAGGGTCGCCCCGTCCCCCGTGAGCGCCATGACGAAGCCGATAACGCCGGGCACTATCAGAGCCACCCACGGCGTCCTGCGGCTCCCCGTGAGCGAGAGCACCTTCGGCAAATAGCCGGCCCTTGAGAGGGCGAAAGTCTGGCGCGAGTAGGCGAAGATGATCGAGAAGAAGCTAGCGATCAGGCCAGCAAGCCCAACCACGTTGATGAAGGAGCCGAGGAAATTCTGGCCCCCGTAGGCGGTCTCCACCGCCAGGGGCAGCGGGTTGTCTGAGTCCTGGATCGCGGAGGAGCCAGCCCCGCCGGGCCCGAAGACGAGGATGAGCGCGGCGAACACCAGCAGCACCGCCATCCCGGCGATGAGGCCTCTTGGCATGTCCCGCGAGGGATCCCTGGTCTCCTCGGCGGCGAGCGGCACGCCCTCTATGGCGAGGAAGAACCAGATGCCGTAAGGCAGCGCCGCCCAGATGCCCACGAACCCGAAAGGCAAGAACGCGCTCGCCCCCGCCGCGTTCGTCGGCTCGATGTCGAACAGGTTGGCCGGGTCGAACTGCGGGATCATCCCTATG
>JADDPU010000463.1:0-13497 GCA_016781725.1 Rubrobacter sp.
GAAAACCCCAACCTCAGAGTATCGTCATTATACAAGTCGGGCATTAGCCCCAGGATGAGCACCTTCGCCGATACCCAGAACCCGAGGTCCCCTAGACCAGCGGGCTCAGGTTGGCGAGGGTCCGCTCGGCGATCTTGGCCGGGAGGGGGCGTCGCTCCCATTCGGTCAGGGTCAGCTCCTGGGCGTTGGTCTTATCCACCTCGAACATCCTCTCCATCTGGGCGGCGAGGCGCCTGCTGTAGACCTCTACGTTCAACTCGTAGTTGCCAAGCATGCTGTAGCGGTCGATGTTGGCGCTGCCGATGGTGGACCACAGCCCGTCCACGGTCGCGGTCTTCGAGTGGATCATGATGTGCTTGTAGCGGAAGATCCTGACGCCGGCCTCCAAAAAATCGTGGAAGTGGCGCCGCGCGAGCCAGTCGGCCGTGACGTGGTTGGAGTGCTCGGGGACGAGCACCTGCACGTCCACGCCGCGCCTGGCGGCTTCTATCAGGCCCTTTTTCAGCGCCCGGTCCGGGACGAAGTAGGCGTGGGTGAGGTAGACGTGCGAGTTGGCGCGGTCAATGGCCTCGAGGTACATCCCCCGGATCGGGAAGATCCTCATGTACGGGTCGTTGCGGCGCACCCTTACCGCCGGGTTCCAGTCGCGCTCCCTGGTCGACCCGATCTCGGGCAACCCGTCGGTGCGGTGGGCGTTCCAGAAGTCCACGAAGGCGTTGTCCACCTCGCGCGTGGCGTCCCCGCGCACCCTGACGTGCGTGTCGCGCCAGCCGGCCGCGTAGAGCGACCCGATGTTGTAGCCCCCCAGGAAAGCCGTCCTCCCGTCCACGCTCATCACGTGGCGGTGGAACCGGAAGACGTTCAGAGGGTTCAAGAGGCTCGCAGGCCCCGAGAGCGGGCGGAAGTGGAGGCAGTGGATCTCCTTTGGGAACCGCTTGAAAGCCGGCGGCACGAACACGTTCGCCAGCCCGTCGAAGACCGCGTAGACACTCACGCCCTCGCCGGCCTTGCGGGCCAGGGCATCCACGAAGCGCCGACCTATCTCGTCCCCCTTCCAGATAAACGTCCCTATAAAGATCTCGCGCTCGGCGCCCTCGATAGCGTCGAGCATGTCCTCGTAGAGGCGCACCCCGTAAGGGTAGATCTTGATCCGGTCCTCGCCGGTCTCGAGCTCGATCTCGGGCTGGTCCTCCCACGGGAACCCCTCGCGCGGCCCCTGCCGCCGCTTGCGCAACTCGTCCAGCGCGACCAGGAAGCCCACGATCACAGCCTGCACCGCCGTCAGGGCGACAAAGAACCTGAGCCCGGCCCTGCGCAGTGCCGACAAGCCAGCCCGCGTCTCCGAGAATGCCTGCCGCAAAGGAGAGAACATAAGGCGATTATATAGACGGGCGCGGCGGGCGCACTACCGGCGGCGAAAGCGCGAGACGAACGCCTTCGCTTCCTCGGCGGCGCGTCCCTTGATCACCTCCATCTCCTCGGCGCCTACCTTCTGCCCGCCGCGCTCGAAGTAGAGCATGGTGGAGCGGCCCATCGCAAGAGTACCGGCGTAGCCGATGGCCGCGGCCGCCGCCCATCCGCCGATGGGCACGAGCTTCACCACCTGGCGGCTCAGGGCCCTCAGGCCAAAGCCCGCGGCAAGCACCCCGATCAGCTCCCGCGCCCGCTCCATCGAGAGCTCCTCGCCGTAGGCGGCGGCGAGCTTGAGCACCATCCTGGCCTGGTTGGCGGTCATGACCGGCATGTCGGCGCCAGGGATCGGCAGCGCGCCAACCACGGCGTTCTGGCGGGCGTTGTGGCGGATGATCTCCTCGCACGCCGCCCGTCTGAGCGGCGGGTACCCCTTCGCGAGCGGGACCAGGTAGTCCTCGTCCAGCGCCCGCGTGATCCTGTGCGCCAGCGCGTCGAGCAAGGCGCCGCCAGAAGAGGCCGGCAGGGAGAACTCACCGGGATCCTCGACGGCCCTCCCCGAGATCGTCACCCCGGTCTCCGAAACGTCCAGGATCACGTGAGCCCCCTTTGCGCCCCTCTGCGCGCCCAAGAGGGTGGCGACCTCGGCCGCCCGCGCCGAATCCCCGATAACGCCGAGGCTCGCCTGCGCCCTGGCCGCCTTGCGGGTCTCGTTGAATACCCTGTACAGATTCCTTACGCCCAGCACAATCCGTCCTCCTCCCGCGTCCTCGGCGGACGCCGGATTGTTGATTGTTGTCCTTTTTAAGATATATTACGTGAAGGCTACAGAAGGGTTTCAACTCGGGATCTCCGGAGTAAAGTTTGCAGCCTCAACGCGACCTGCGGGATATAGAGGAGATACAGGATCTCTTCAAGACCGGTCAGGAGACCGGCACGCTGGAGTCGAGCGAGGTTCTCGACCTCCTGCAAGAGGTTGATCTCTCCACCGACGAGATCCAACAGGTCTACGGCCTGCTCCGCGAGCACGGCGTCGAGATAGTGGACGCGGGCTTCCTCGCCGAGACCATAGGCGAGGACGAGGACACGCAACTCGTCGAGGAGGTGCTCGAGGGCGACCTCAAGAGCCGCTACACCGGGGACGCCGTGCAGATGTACCTGGACGAGATCGGCAAGACACCCCTCCTCACCAAAGCCCAGGAGACCTACCTCGCCCGGCGCATCGAGCGCGGCGACCGGCGGGCGAAGGCGCACCTGACCAAGGCCAACTTAAGGCTCGTGGTCTCCATCGCCAAAAAGTACGCTGGCCGGGGCGTCTCGCTCCTCGACCTCATCCAGGAGGGGAACATAGGGCTCATGCGGGCCGTAGAGAAGTTCGACCACCGCAAGGGCTTCAAGTTCTCGACCTACGCTACGTGGTGGATCCGCCAGGCCGTCACCAGGGCTATCGCGGACAAGGGGCGCACCATCAGGGTCCCGGTCCACATGGTCGAGAAGATAAACAAGTACTACCGGGTCCAGCGGGGCCTTGGCGCCAAGCTAAACCGCGACCCTACCGACGAGGAGGTCGCCACCATCATGGAGGTCGACTCAGACGAGATAGTGCGCATCCGGCGCGTCTCGCGGCGTTCGATCTCCCTCGAGACCCCGGTCGGCGAGGACCACTCCTCGGAGCTCGGAGACTTTATAGCGGACGAGGAGTCGGAGTCCCCCCACGACCTCGCCAAGTCCTCCCTGCTCAAGGCCCGCATGCGCGAGGCGCTGGGTAGCCTCCCCGAGCGGGAGCGGATGGTCCTCGAGTACCGCTTCGGCCTCACCGGCGGCCAGCCCAAGACCCTCGAAGAGGTCGGCGAACGCTTCGACGTGACCCGCGAGCGCATCCGCCAGATACAGCTCACGGCCCTGGCCAAGATCAAGAGCAGCCCCCACGCCGCCGGGCTGCGAGATCTGTTGGAATAAGGTTTCAGGTATCAGCCGTCAGGTTTCGCGCCTGGCGGCGCTCCCGTTCGCCACACGTCGCCGTTTATCAGGGGCTTTACTGAAGCCTGCTGCCTGAAGCCTTTTTACTCCCTGTGCGCGCCGGACCGGCGGTCGCCTTCGCTGGTCTCGTCACCCTCGCCCTCGGGGCGGTTGGGGTTGCGCCTGGTGGCTTCTCCGAGGACGCGGGCGAGGATCGGGATGGCGATGATCGCGACTACCAACAGCACAAGCAAACTGATTATGGCGAGACCCAAGAGCCTCTCCTTCCGCGCTGGTACACAGACCGCCGGACTTTACCGCCCGACGGCCTCCATACTACCCTATAACGAGCCGAGCGGTTGACGACTCGGGGTCTTCTGCGCCTCGGGTTGGTCCGGCGATCCTGGTGTGGAGGGTCCCGCTCTCGTTCGAACGGTCGCTACTGACCCTGGAGGTCTTCGAAGGCCCGGCGCAGTTGGGCGTCCCTCTCGAGGATCTCCTCGCGGGAGAGGTCGCGGACCTCGTCCGGGGCTAGCGGTTCGGTGCCTTCTTGGAGCTCCACCTCTACGTCGGGCGCGATGCCGCTCTCGCGGATAAAGTCGCCATCCGGCGTGAGCCACTCGGCGACGCCGAGCAGGATCGAGGAGCCGTCCCTGAGGACGAACTCGGAGAGCACGGTCCCCGTGCCGAAGGTGGTCTCCCCTACCACGGTTGCGCGGTCGTTGTCCCTGAGGGCCCCCGCGAGTATCTCGGAGCTGGAAGCAGAGCCCTCGTTGACCAGCACGACTAGCGGCGCCTCGGTGAGGCCGGGCTCGCCCTCCACCTCGACCTCCTCGCGGCCCTCGGAGGCCTCCTTGCGGACGTAGGCGACGCTCCCCGGCTCGAGAAAGAACCCGGCTATCTCGACGGCCTGGTCGAGTCTGCCGCCCGGGTTGTTCCTGAGGTCCAGGACGAAGCGCCGGGCCCCGGCCGAGCGGGCCTCCTCGAAAGCCTCGCGAAGCTCCTTCGCGCTGTCGTCCGAGAAGGACGAGAGAGACACGTGGGCTACGTCGGTCTCCCCGATCATGGCCCACGAGACCACCGGCGAGCGGATCTCGGCCCGCTTCAGGTTGTACTGTCGCTCCTCTTCGCCGCGCAGGACGGTCACCCTTACCGTGCTTCCCTCCGGGCCTTTCACCCTCTCGACGATCTCCGAGATCTCCACGCCCCGCACGCTCTCGCCGTTGACGGCCACAAGCACGTCGCCCGACCTGATACCGGCCCTCTCGGCCGGCGAATCCTCTATCGGGGTGGCGACGACTACCTCGTCGTCTCTGGTCTCTAGCTGGACGCCGATCCCCACGTAGGTCCCCGAGAGGCCCTCCTGGTTCTGCTCGCGCTCTTCAGGGGTGAGGAAGCGCGTATGCCCCTCGTCTCCCAGGGTGTCCAGCATGCCCTCTATGGCCCCGTAGGTCTGCTTTGTCGGGTCGATGGCCTCCTGGTCTACGTAGTCGTCCCTGACGATGTCGAGGGCCTCGGCGTACAGCGCCAGGCTCTCGCGGTCCTGGTCCCCGAGCGAGGCCGGGCTCTGCGAGCGTCCGAGATAGAAGGCCCCGAGCGCTGTGGCCACGAGCGCCACCGCGAAGATCAGCGCTCGCGCGAGCGCGTTTCTCCAGTCGCGCTTGGTCTGGGTCTCTCTCCACACGGAGCGATTGTACTAGCTGTCTGCTGCTAGTTGGCCGCTAGCCGGCTAATCCCCTGCCTTGTAGGGCGTGCTCGAGGCCGGCTCTTCTATCCGCTGGCCCTCGACCACCGGGAAGAAGCAGGCGGCGCGGTGGCCCTCCGTCGGGCCCCTGCCCTCGCCCCCGGACCCGACCTCGTCCCCGACCTCGTCCCCGTGCGGCTCGAGGCGGGGCTCGTGGTCTTTGCAGTACTCCTGGGCGCGGGGACAACGGGTGTGGAAGGAGCAGCCGCGGGGCGGGTTCGCGGGACTGGGTACGTCGCCGGTGAGGACCACGCGCCTACGCTCGCGCTCCTTGCGTGGGTCGGGGATCGGGATGGCCGAGAGGAGCGAGGCGGTGTAGGGATGGCGCGGCTCGCCGTAGAGCGCCTTGCGGTCCGCGATCTCGACGATCTTGCCAAGGTACATCACCGCTACCCGGTCCGAGATGTGCTTGACCACCGAGAGGTCGTGGGCGATGAAGACGTAGGTCAGGTCGAACTCCTTCTGCAAGTCCTGCAGCAGGTTGACCACCTGCGCCTGGATGGAGACGTCGAGGGCGCTCACGGGCTCGTCGCAGATGATCAGGCGCGGGTTCAGCGCGATGGCCCTGGCCACCCCGATCCTCTGGCGCTGGCCGCCGGAGAACTCGTGCGGGTAGCGGTTGTAGTGCTCGGGGTTGAGACCGACCACCTCGAGGAGCTCCTGCACCCGCCGCTTCCTCTCCGAGGCGGAGCCACCGCCGATGTTGTGGGTCTTCAAGGGCTCGGAGACGATATTGCCGACGGTCATGCGGGGGTTGAGGCTCGCGTAGGGGTCCTGGAACACGATCTGCATGTTGCGCCTCACGCCGAGCATCCGCCTGCGGTCGTAGCCCAAGATGTCCTCGCCCTCGAAGAGGACCTCGCCCTCTGTCGGCTCGAGAAGCCTCAAGACGAGGCGGGCCAGCGTGCTCTTGCCGCACCCTGACTCCCCAACCAAACCCAAGGTCTCGCCCTTGCGTACAGCGAGGTCGACGCCGTCGACCGCCTTCACGTGCCCGACCGTGCGCCTGAGGACGCCGGCCTTTATGGGGAAGTGCATCTTCAGGTTTCTGGTCTCGAGCAGGTACTCGCCTGAGTAGCCGTTCTTCGCCTCGCTGCGGCCGTTAGGGTTCTCGGTCACGTCTGGACCCCGAGCTCCGCGTCGACGCGGCTCTTGTTCTTCTCTATCTCCTCGACCGAGAGGATGCAAGCGGCGGTGTGGCCAGGCTTCTTCTCGTACAGGTCGGGGTCTATCTTGAGGCACTCGTCCTTGACGAACGGGCAGCGGGGGTTGAAGTTGCACCCTTCGGGGAGAAAGATCAGGCTCGGAGGAGCCCCCTTCACCGGCAGGAGCCTGACCTCACCCGCGGTGTCGAGCCTCGGCAAAGCGCGCAAGAGCGACCAGGAGTAGGGCATCAGGGGGTCGTAGAAGACCTCGTCCGTGGTGGCCTGCTCGACGGCGCGCCCTGCGTACATCACCATCACCTGGTCGGCGAGCTGGGAGACGACGCCGAGGTCGTGCGTGATCATGACTATCGCCGTGCCGTACTTCTCCTGCAACCCCACCATGAGCTCCAGGATCTGGGCCTGGATGGTCACGTCGAGCGCGGTGGTCGGCTCGTCTGCTATAAGAACCTTCGGGTTGCACGAGAGGGCCATCGCGATCATGGCGCGCTGGCGCATCCCGCCGGAGAACTGGTGCGGGTACTCCTTGGCCCTTCTCTCGGGGTTGGCGATGCCGACGTCGCGCAAGACCTGGACCGTCTTCTCCTGGGCCTCGGACTTCGAGACGTCCTGGTGGATGCGGATGGCCTCCCGGATCTGGTTCCCCACCGTGAAGACCGGGTTGAGGCTCGTCATGGGGTCCTGGAAGATCATGGCTATGTCGTTGCCCCGGATCTGCTGCATCCGCTTCTCGGAGACCTCTAAGAGGTTCTGACCCTCGAAGAGGATCTCGCCCTCCGGGTACTCCGTCGGGGGCTTGGGGTTGAGCTGCATGATCGAGAGCGCCGTCACGCTCTTGCCGCTCCCCGACTCCCCCACTATCCCCAAGATCTCCCCCGCCTCGAGCGAGAAAGAGACGCCGTCCACAGCCTTGACGACCCCGTCCTGGGTCTTGAAGTGCGTCTTCAGGTTGTTCACTTCGAGCATCGCCATCGGATTACTCCTCCATACCCGGAAGCTCTCCCCGGCCTCGCCTCCCGCAGAACAGGTTACAGCAGCGGCGGCGTCCCGGCCAGGGCAAGCTCCTCATCTCTGTCCCTTCATGTACTCGAGCACGGCCCGGTCGAGGTAGCCGCGTCTCTGCTCGCGCTCCTCGAAGTTCTCGGTGCGCAGGTAGGCGCTCAAGGCGTCGAGCACCGCCTCGTCCCCAGCGTCATCCTCCTCGATGTACCCGGAGCGCAAGAGGGCGTCCACGACCGCTGTCCGAACGTCGCCGTCAACGGCCACGACGTCCTCTGGCCTGGTCTCGCCGAAGTAGAGGGTGTGCAGGTCCCGGATGCGGACGAGCTCCCGGATCGGGTCGGGGTGGTCGTCCACGCGGAGGTCGATTACCCGGTCGTTGTCGCCGCCGTACCCGCCCCCCTCCCTGACCACGAGCAACGCCGCCGACTGCTTGCCCCGCGAGTCGCCCCCCGCCTCCTGCCCGGCCTCAAGCGCCGCGAGCAGGCGCGCGCCGAGGTCTCCGGCCGTACTCTCGTAAGCACTCGCCATGGCCTCGACGGTCTCCCCGCCGACGAGGATGTTCCCCTGGGCTGCGTAGTGCTCGCCGGTTACGCCCCCTGCCCAGTCGAAGCACTCAGATCCGGTGAAGGTGGCGGCCTGTCCCCTGGCGTCCACGACCCCCAGCTGCCGGTGCTCGCGGTTCTCGTCGGCGGAGACGAGGGCTTCCACGCTCTGCTCGGCGGTGTGCCCCTTGGCCATCAGGTCAAGGCCGCGCGGGCCGTAGCTAAAGTTGGCGAGCGCCTGCGTGGCGACTGCCCCGACGCCGGCGCGCGCCCAAGGGACTACCGATCCGACGGCCAGAAACTTGGACTGGACGGCGACGCCTAAAGAGTGCGTCTCAGGGTCGAAGGCGACGATGGAGAAGGTGGCGACTATCTTGCTCAGGGCGATTCCTCTCTAGTCGTAGGTTCGGGGGTCGAGGGCTTCGCGGACGCCGTCGCCGAGGAGGTTGAAGCCGAGGACGGCGAAGAAGATCGCCATGCCGGGGAAGAACGCCATCCACCACGCCGACGTGAGGTAGGCCTGGGCCTGGAAGAGCATCGAGCCCCAGCTCGGCTCCCCGGGCTCCGCCCCGAGCCCCAGAAAAGAGAGGGTGGCCTCGGCGATGATGGCGTAGCCCATCGCGAGCGTCGTCTGCACCAGGAGCGGCGGCAGGGAGTTAGGGAGGACGTGGCGCAGCATTATGCTGGTGTGGCCCGTGCCGATGGCGCGGGCGGCGTCCACGTAGTCGCGGCCCCGCACCGAGAGCACCTGCGCGCGCGTTATCCTCACGAACGCCGGGACAAAGCCGATCCCGATGGCGATCATGGCGTACCCCAAACCCCCACCGAGGACCGCCGCTATAACGAGCGCCAGGATCAGGAACGGGAACGCCTGGAGGCTGTCCACGACGCGCATCACTATCCACTCGTCCCAGAACCCCCGGAAGTAGCCGCTCGTGAGGCCCACCGGAACCCCTACCAGCAGCGCCAGCCCGACGGAGATGAGGGAGGACATCAGCGAGATCCTGGCCCCGTAGATCACCCGCGAGAACACGTCGCTCCCTAAAGAGTCGGTCCCCATGAGCCCCCCGACCCCCGGCGGCTGCAGGGTGAGGGCGTAGTCCTGCGCCCTGGGATCGGAAGGTGCGATGAGTGGCGCGGAGAGCGCCGTCAGGAGCAGTACCGCCACGATGGCAAGCCCGAAGACGGCGAGCTTGTTGCGCCGGAAGCGTCGCCAGAACCCGGCGAGACGCCTCTCCCGCGGCTGGATGGCCTGAGTTTGGGAACCCTCTGCGGTAACCGCTTCGCTCATAGCACTCACCCCCCGCTGCTCGTCGAGATGCGCGGGTCTATGAACGTGTAGAGTACGTCCACGAGCACGTTGATCAACACCACCACGACGGTGATCGTCAAGACCGCCCCCTGCACCGTCGTGAAGTCGCGCTGCTCTATCGAATCGACGACCAGCCGTCCGAGGCCGGGGAGCTGGAAGACCGTCTCCGTCACCACGAGGCCGCCGAGGAGGCCCGCGATCTGGAGCCCGCTCGCGGTCACGAACGGGACGAGGGCGTTCCTGACGGCGTGCCGGATCACCACGACGCGCCGGCTGAGGCCCTTCGAGAAGGCCGTGCGCACGTAGTCGGAACCGAGCTCCTCGAGGAGGCTGCTCCGGAGCATCCTCGTGAGCTCCGCCGACTCGCGCAACCCCGTGGCGAAGACCGGCAGGATCATGGCCGTTATGTTCGCGATCGGGTCCTGGAAGAGGGGCTCATAGCCCGAGGCCGGGAGCCAACCGAGGTTCACCGCGAAGATGATGATGAACATCATCCCAAGCCAGAAGTGCGGTATGGAGATGCCCCCCAAAGCCACACCGGTGCTAAGGTAGTCCACCCACGTACCCCTGCGGCTGGCAGAGAGGATGCCGGCGATGACCGATATCGTGAGGCTCACCGCGAACGTGCCAAGGGCCAACTCGGCCGTGACCGGCAGCCGCTGCAGGATCAACTGCGAGACCGGGGTCTGGTCGACGAGCGATTCACCAAGGTCCCCCCGCAGGACACCCCCGAGCCAGTCCACGTACTGCACCGGGATCGGGTCGTTGAGGTTCAGCCGCTCCCTCATCTGCTCCTTGGCCTGCTCGGTGGCCTCGGGGCCAAGGATCACCGTCGCCGGGTCCCCGGGGATGAGGTTGATCATCGAGAAGCAGACGACGCTGACGATGAACAGGATCGGCAACGTCAGGAGCAACCGCCGGACCAGGAAAGCCATTACCTACCTCCCTAACGGGCCTCTTCTACCACGATCATCCCCCCTGCTGCTTCTTGTCGACGTCCGCGAGCCGCAGGATGCCGTCTGGGTAGGCCGTGAAACCCTTGACGTTCAGCTGCATGGCGAAATCCGTCGTGGTGTTGGAGTGGTAGGTGTAGACGTAGGGCACGTCCTCGTGCAGGATCTCCATCACCTGGGTGTAGAGCTCCTTGCGTCGCCCCTCGTCGCTGATCGTGCGCGCCTCGTTCAGGAGCCGGTCTACCTTCGGGTTGCTGTAGCCGGAGTCGTTGAAGTCGCCGTTGGTGGTTACAAAGTCGTAGATGTTGAGGTCAGGGTCGATGCGGCCGCTCCAGCCGAGGGCGAGCGCCTCGAAGTTCCCGTTCGAAGAGTCCTCGAGGAGCGTCCCGAACTCCAGCTGCTCCAGCTTGACGTCTATCCCGGCGGGCTTGAGGTTGTTCTGGACGACCTGGCCGAGCTGCTGGCTCGCGGGCGAGGGATCTGTCTTGTAGGTGAACGAGAACCCGTTCGGCTCCCCACCCTCCTCGAGCAGCTTCTTCGCCGCCGCAACACTGGGCTCCGGGTACGAGTCGCTCTCCTTGCTGTAGGCGAAGGACTGCTTGGAGAAGGGCGAGTTGGCCGGCGTGCCGCCGACGTTCCTGAGCACCGCCTTGACGATGGCCTCGCGGTCCACGAGCCGGTAAACCGCCTGCCTGAGGGCCTTGTTGTCGAACGGCGGCTGCTGCGTGTTCAGGTAGAAGCCCTGGTAGCCGAGACCCGGCACGACCGAGACCCGGTAGTCGCCGCTCTCCTGTAGGTTCTCGAACTCCACGAACGGTATCGAGTCGATGAGGTCCAACTCCCCGCTCCGGAGGTTCTGGTACTGGACGTTCTCGTCGTCTATGCCGTTATAGACGATCGTGTCGAGCTTGGGGAGCCCCTCCCTCCAGTAGTCGGGGTTCTTCTTGACGGTGATGTGGTCTCCCCTGACCCGCTCCACGAACTCGAAAGGCCCCGTGCCGACCGGGTTCTTCGAGATGCGGCCCCCGCCCTCCTCTATCGCCTTGGGCGAGGCTATGATCCCGGCCCGGTCCGTGAGCACCGCGAGGAACGGGGCGAACGGCCGATCGAGCGTCACCCGCACCGTGTACTCGTCGACCGCCTCCACGGACTTCACGGGCTCTAACTCGGTGCTGCGGACGGAGTCCTTCTCCTGGTAGCGCTCGAGGTTGAACTTGACGGCCTCGGCGTTGAAGGGGGTGCCATCGTGAAACTTGATCCCCTGCTCTAACTCGAAGGTATAGGTCTTGCCGTCGTCGGAGACGTCGTAGCTTTTCGCGAGCATCGGTACGATCTTGCCGTTTTCATCGATGTCCACGAGCCTGTCGTAGAGGCTCGCCATGACCTGCCGGTCCACGTAAGCACTGGACAGGTTGGGATCGAGCTCCGGCGGCTCAGCCTCCAGCGCGACCTCGAGCGTGCCCGGGGGCGTGTTGGACTGGGGGGCTCCCCCGCCACCGCCGCCGCACCCCACCACAACAAGCAAAGCGACCATCAACGACGCTACCGCGCCGCTGCGAGTAAGCCCGACCATTCTACCTATACCTCCCATAGTGGTTAATCCGACCTTTGCGGTATCTCTTTCCCCGTATAGGAAACGTAGCAGCAACCAGCACGCCCGTCAACTGCCTCGGCGTGCTGGGTCTCCAGGCGCTCGACGGACGTACCATCGCGAAGGTTAGGTCCTTCGTCGCCGCCTGGCATCGACCGGCTGACCGGTGATCCCCGGCTCATCTCACGGGGAGTTATTGCTCCCCCCGTACGACCTCGCTTCGACTCCGGGCCGGTCTACCGTCCGGCGGCGTAGCCTTGCATGCCCCTGGGATTGGCGGCGGCCCGGAGCAACCCGTCTTCGACATCCCGGCTCACCGCGGAGAGCCTCCCAAGCGACCACCCGTCGACGACGTTCACGTCGTGGCCGCGGGCCCGCAACGCCGCGACGACGTCGCGGTCCATCCGGTCTTCGACCGCGACCTTGCCCGGCGCCGCCGTGCGGGGGTAGAACGAGCTCGGGAAGTGCTCCGTGTGGAAGTTCGGTGCGTCGATGGCCTCCTGGAGGTTGAGGCCGAAGTGGACGTGTGCCAGGAAGAAGTTCAAAGACCACTGGTCCTGCTGGTCACCGCCCGGGGTACCGAAAGCCAGGTACGGCTCTCCGTCGCGCAGCGCCAGCGAGGGGGTGAGGGTGGTGCGGGGCCTCTTACCGCCAGCGAGGGAGTTGGGTAGTCCCTCGGTGAGCCAGAACATCTGCGCGCGGGTACCCAAGGGAAAGCCGAGAGCGGGGACAATGGGCGAGCTCTGCAGCCAACCGCCGCTCGGGGTGGCAGAGACCATGTTTCCGTGGCGATCCACCACGTCCACGTGGCAGGTGTCTCCACTGCCCTGCTCGTCGCGCGGCACCGTCGGCTCGCCCGCTCCGGCAGACCTGTTCGTGACCGCGGCGGGAGGCGGCGGAAGGCGTGGATCCCGCCCTCCGACCACCCCGGGGCGCAGCTCGTAGGAGGCTTCCTCCCCGATGAGGGCCCTGCGCGCCTGCGCGTAGGACGGGTCGAGCAGCCCATCCAGGGGAACGTCCACGAATCGTGGGTCACCGTAGTAGGCTTCCCTGTCGGCAAACGCGAGCTTGGCGCACTCCACCACGGTGTGTACGAAGTCGGCGGTGTTGTGGCCCATGCCGGCGAGGTCGAACCCGGCGAGCAAGGCGAGTTGCTCGAGAAAGACCGGACCCTGGCCCCAGGGACCGGTCTTGCACACGGTGTAACCGTGGTAGCTCAGCGTCGCCGGTCCTTCCAGTTCGGCCCGATAACCGGAGAGGTCGTCCGTAGTGAGCAGCCCCCCGTGGCGGCGGCCCGAGGTATCCATCACCCGCGTCGAGGTCACGTATTCTTCGATGGCCTCGGCGACGAAGCCGCGGTAAAACGCGTCGCGGGCTGCCTCTATCTGCTCGTCGCGATCCGCGCTTCTCGATTCGGCCTCCTCAACGATGCGCCGGAAGGTACGCGCCAGGTCGGGGTTGGAGAATCGGGTACCGGGTGTGGGAACTCCCTTCCCGCGCAGGTAGACCCGCGCAGAAGAGGTCCACTCGTCGCGGAACAGCCGCTCGACCCCGCGGATCGTGTCGCTGATCCGGGGTACCAGCGGGTAGCCGTGATCGGCGTAGCCGATAGCGTAGCGCATCACCTCAGAGAGCCGGAGCGTACCGAACTCGCCGAGCAAGAGCATCCACGCGTCGAACGCGCCAGGCACGCAGGCCGCGAGAAGTCCCGTGCCAGGCACCAAGTCGAGACCCAGATCCTCAAAGCGCGCGATGCTCGCCGCGGCCGGCGCCGGCCCTTGACCGTTGATCACCACCGTCTCGCCCCGGCTGGCGCTGTGG
>JADDPU010000463.1:13515-16935 GCA_016781725.1 Rubrobacter sp.
CCGCCCGGGCCGTTGAGGTGGGGCTCCACGACCTGGAGGGTAAGCCCCGCGGCCACAGCCGCATCGAAAGCATTACCCCCTGACTCCAGCACGGCCATGCCCGCCGCCGAGGCGAGCCAGTGAGTCGAGGCCACCATGCCGTGGGTGCCCGCAAGCTCCGGTCTAGTGGTAAACAAGCGACCCTTCCCGGGGCGCACCCGCCACTCCTACCCGAGTCCCCACAACCCTAGGGGATACAGTGGCAGGCATTGACCCAATGCTCGAGGTTAACCTCCCGCCACACCGGCTCCTCCCTTGCGCACCCTTCCGTCGCGTAAGGGCAGCGGCTCCGAAACCGGCAACCCGAAGGGGGGTTCACCGGGCTCGGCACGTCGCCTTCCAAAACCATCCGCTCCCTGTCTTGCTCCACGTCGGGGTCAGGGACGGGCACGGCGGACAAGAGCGCCTGGGTGTATGGGTGAAGCGGGTTCGAGTACAGCTCCTCGCTCGGGGCCATCTCCACCATTACGCCCAGGTACATAACCCCAACGCGGTCCGAGATGTACTTAACCACAGAGAGGTCGTGGGAGATGAACAGGTAGGTCAGGTCGCGCTCCCTCTGGAGCCTCTTTAGCAGGTTTATCACCTGAGCCTGGATCGAGACGTCCAAAGCGCTGACCGGCTCGTCTGCCACTATGAAGTCGGGGTCTACGGCCAAAGCTCTTGCTATGCCTATCCTCTGCCTCTGGCCGCCTGAGAACTCGTGGGGGTAGCGGTTGGCGTGCTCCTTGTTAAGCCCGACGGTCTCAAGGAGCTCGTGAACCCGCTCGAGGCGCTCCTGGCCGCTGCCGGCGAGCTTGTGGATGTCTAGACCTTCGGCGACGATGTCGCCGACGACCATGCGAGGGTTGAGGGAAGCCTGGGGGTCCTGGAAGACCATCTGCACCTTGCGGTTTAGGGTCTTTGCCTCCTCGCCCCTTGCTTGGTGGATGTCCTTGCCCTCGTAGATGACCTGCCCGGCTGAGGGCTCGTAGAGCCTCACGAGCGTCCTGCCCACCGTTGACTTGCCGCACCCCGACTCGCCCACCAGCCCGAAGGTCTCGCCCCTCTTGATCTCCAGCGAGATCCCATCCACCGCCTTTAGGCTCGCCCTCCCCATCTTGAAGTGCTTTTTGAGGTCCCTTACCTCGAGCAACGCTCCCCCGTTCGGGGTTCCGTCGTGGGCGTGCTCGGTCATCGCGCGCCCCCTACCCTGGTGGGCGGGTCGACCTTCGGGGCCATCGGGTGGTGCAGCCAGCAGGCCGCCCTCTGCTCCTCAGAGAAGGCCGTGTACTCCGGCATCTCCTCGGCGCACACCTTCATCGCGTAGGGGCAGCGGGCCGTGAAGGGGCAGCCTTTGGGGGGGTTTAGGGCGTCCGGGGGGGTGCCCGGGATGGGGATCAGCTCCTGGCTGCGGTCGGCGGTCGGAAGCGGGATGGAGGCCAAGAGGCCCCAGGTGTAGGGCATCTGGGGGTTGTAAAAAATCTCCCGCACCGTGCCGGTCTCGACGACCTTGCCCCCGTACATCACGGCGATCCTGTGGGCGGTGCTCGCCACCACCCCAAGGTCGTGGGTGATCAGGATGATGGACATCCCAAGCCGGTCCTGAAGGTCGCGCATGAGCTCCAGGATCTGGGCCTGGATGGTCACGTCAAGCGCCGTTGTCGGCTCGTCGGCGATCAGAACTTGCGGGTCGCACGCCAGGGCTATGGCGATCACCACCCTCTGGCGCATCCCGCCGGAGAACTGGTGGGGGTACTGCCTCAGGCGATCCTCGGGGCTCGGGATGCCAACCAGCTTCATTAGCTCCACGGCCCGCTTTCTCGCCGCCTCCCCCTTCATGTCGAGGTGCCTCTTCAGGCTCTCTGTTATCTGGCGCCCTACGCGCATGGTGGGGTCGAGGCTCGTCATGGGGTCCTGGAAGACCATCGCTATCTTCTGTCCCCGGATCTCCTGCATGCGCCGCTCCGAGAGCTTTAGCAAATCCTCGCCCTCGAAGAGGACCTCGCCGCCCCTAACGAGGGTGTTCGACTCGGGGTTCAACCTCATGATGCTCCTGGCCGCAACCGACTTGCCGGAGCCCGACTCCCCGACTATGGCGAGCGTCTCCCCCCGCCTGAGGTCGAAGGTCGCGCCCCTGACCGCCTGCACCTCGCCGGCGTAGGTGCGGAACGAGATGCGCAGGTCGTTGACGCTCAGGACGGCCTCCCGGCCGTTCGTGGTCGGGTTCGGCACGCCGTTTGGGGTCTCGTCTGCCACGACGCTGCTCCTACTTCCTCATCCTCGGGTCGAGCGCGTCGCGCAGCCCGTCTCCAAGGAGCCTAAAGCAAACGGTGATGAGGCACAGCACGAGGGCCGGGTATATAAGGAGGTGCGGGTAGTAGTCCATCTGGTCGGCCCCGTCGTTGATCAGGGCCCCAAGCGAGGCGTTCGGCGGCTGGATGCCCAAGCCTATAAAGCTCAAGAACGCCTCGAAGAAGACGGCGGTGGGCACCGTGTACATCAGCGTGATGATCACGATGTAGAACACGTTCGGGATGAGGTGCTTGGCTATGAGGCGGAAGGTGCCGGCCCCAAGAGACCGCGAGGCGAGGAAGAACTCTTGCTCCTTGAGCCTGAGCACCTGACCCCGGATCAGGCGCGCCGCGCTCGTCCATCCGGTCAGACCTATGGCGATGGTGAGCGAGAGGATTCCGGGCTCCAGGATAAGCATGGTCAGGATGGCTACGACGAGGATGGGGATACCGACCAGGATCTCGACGATACGCTGCATGATGTTGTCGATCCTGCCGCCGTAGTACCCGGAGACGGCCCCGTAGGACATGCCGACGATTATGTCCATGATGGTGACGAGGGCGGCGATGTACAGCGAGACCCTCGTGCCGAACCAGACCCTATCGAACATGCTGCGGCCGAACTCGTCGGTGCCGAACCAGAAGCCAGAGAGCGAGGGCTCCCTGTACTGCCGCTCGAGGACCTGCTCGAAGGGCGTGTAGGGCGTGAGCCAGGGGCCGATGAAGGCGAGGGCGAGGACGAGGACGATGATGCCGCCCGCAGCGACCGCGATGCGGTTGCGCTTCAGCCGCCGCCAGGCGTCGCTCCAGAAGCTTATCGGGGGGCCGCTGATCTTCTCCGCCTCGTCCGCACTTCGCTCTACCGGCTCGAAGAGTTCGGGCGTGAACGTGATCTGCCTGTTGCTCGTCTCCATCTGCTACTCCCTGGGCCCGCCCACGCGTATACGCGGATCTATTATCCCGTAGAGGATGTCTTGAATCAGGTACGCGGTCACGAAAAAGACCGAGAACAGGATGGTGGTGCCCATGATGACGGGGAAGTCCTTGTCGAAGATCGAACGCACGAACTGCTCGCCCATGCCGGGTATCGAGAAGATCGTCTCGATGA
>JADDPU010000267.1:0-3532 GCA_016781725.1 Rubrobacter sp.
CGCCGCCTCGGCAACCACCGCGAGGCCCTCAACTGGTACGTCAACGCCGGTCGCACCACCGAGGGAGACCCCCGCACCGCCTGGCTCGACCGCCTGATAGATAGACAGAGTAAGCTGGCGAAGGAGCAGGCGGCTTAGAGCGCCCCGGGCTTCGGCCCTTGCCCTGCGTTCCGGCTGGACTTAAGATTCCCTCGTCCACCCGGACCCTCGAAAAGGTGGTGTATGACGTCGAGCCTCATCAGTTTGCCGTTCTGGATCCCCCATGGTATGGGCGTCGTGGACGGCATCGCCAGGGTATGCGAGACGGAGCTGGTGGTCGAGTCGAGAGCAGAGAGAGCCTGTTCAGGATCGTCACTAGGGAGGTTACTATCCCCTTCGAGGAGATAGAGTCCGTCACCTTCAGGAGGGGGCTGCTCAAGAGCACGTTGCTCTTCGCCACCAGGAGGCTCCACCCGGCCAGCAGCATCCCGGGCAGCAGAGCGGGGCAGTTCATGCTTCACGTCCCGCGCGAGCACACGAACAAGGCCAGAGAGTTGGAATCCCTGCTGGCCTACGGGCTGGCACGGAGGGACCTGAGCGGCATGAGGAACTCGCTGAGCGCACACCGCCGGGAGCGCAGGACACCCGAAGACGTCACGTAGGACGCTTCTGATGGTCGGGGACACCAACCCGTCCTACGGCGCGCCGGACGACGAAGCCTACTATCGGGAGACCCGGGAGATGCTGGAGGAATCGTACCTCGGAGCCGACGATCCGCGAGGTCAGTCTGGTTTCCGGGGCGACGAAGCGAGATGGGAGCGGGCCCGGCGCCCCATAGTTTCGGCCGTAGACCGCGACGGAACCTTTCTGGACGTCGGCTGCGCCAACGGGCTCTTGATGGAGAGCCTCGCCGCGTGGGCCGCGGAAGATGGGTACAAGATCGAACCCTACGGCCTCGACCTCATCGACTCGCTCGCCGCGCTCGCCCGTAGACGCCTCCCGCAATGGGCAGACCGCATCTTCACCGGGAACGTAACGGATTGGCAACCGCCGTTCCGTTTCGACTTCGTTCGCACCGAGTTGGAGTACGCACCCGCGCATCGCCGGCAGGCGCTGGTGGAGCGTTTGCTGCGCGAGTTTGTGGTGCCCGGTGGGCGCGTGATCGTCTGCTCCTACGGTAGCTCCCGACGTCCCGCCCCGAAGGCCGAGCCGGTCGGAGAGATACTCCGCGGTTGGGGCTATGAGGTGGCCGGCCAGGCCGAAGGCAGCGACGTAAACGGCGTGGTCTTCGCGCGTGTCGCGTGGATCGACCGAGCCGACCCCTGATACCTACTCGATCGTCTGGGATACGACCCGGTCCCCGGCCTCTTTGTCCGGCACCCAGTAGGCGATGCCGCCTATGTACTGGGGTGTGCCTGGGTAGAGTTCGGCCTCCTCGATGCCGGAGAGGCGGGTACGGACGGCGAAGCGGGCGGCCTCCAGCGGGTTCATGTTGGTCTCGATGTTGGCCCAGATGGCCCGGGCCGTGGCGGGGAGGCGCGGCAGGTTGGCGGGCGAGGTGATCTCCCTGGCCAGTTGGCGCAGGAACTTCTGCTGGCGCCCGATCCGCCCGATGTCGGCGGTCGGGCCGCCTCGGTAGCGGACGTACGCCAGCGCCTCGAACCCGTCGAGCTCCCGCGTTCCGGCTGGTATGTAGACGCGGCGGCCTTCGATGCCGACCTCTATCGGCTGGTCGACCTGGAGCGTGATGCCGCCCATGGCGTCGACTATCTCCTTTACCCCGCCGAAGTTCACGACTACGTAGTTGTTTATGGGGAGGCCCGTCAGGTTTTCGAGGGTCTCGACGGTCAGGTCCGGGCCGCCGGTGGCGAAGGCGGCGTTGATCTTGTCCTCCCCCACGCCGGGGATCTCGACGAGCGTGTCTCGCGGGACGGCGAGCATCCCGCCGCCGGCTTTCGTAACCACGATCGTGTCCGAGCGCGAGGCCTCCCCCGCCCGCGCGTCGCTCCCAAGCAGGACCGCCCTCCCGCCGCCGAACGGCAGGAGCACGTAGGCTAGGGCGAGGACAAAGAGGACCAGCAGCACAAGAAGTACCGGTCGCAGAACCCCGCGCCGCCTCTCGCCGAAGTCGCCCCGGCGGCCGGCCTTGTAGACCTTCATGCCCATCCCCTTATTGTAGTCAACGCCGGCGGGTAGGTGTCCCGTCAGGGATCCACCCTCTCATAGAGCCTCTCGAAGCCTTCCTTTGGCATGGTGCCTCCTGGCGTGGAAGGCTCGCCGAGCGAGGTCGGCACGCTCCGGATCTCGTAGTCGCCGCTCCCCGTCAGCCTGGCCCAGTACAGGCCGTGCCAACCCTCCGTCCTCATGGATTCGGCGTCCCTGTGCCGGTAGAGCTCGTAGCCGGGCTTCGGGAAGGTCGGACTCTTCTCGTGGTTGGCGCTCGGGTCGTCGTGGGGCTGAGGGGTCACTCGGGCTCCTCTCGGTCTACCCCCACTCTACACGACCCCACGCGAACGCGTCGCACGAAGCGAAGTTGGGGGGTCGGCGGTGATCTCTCACCCAACCTCGTGCCGCGAGATGGGGGTATACTGGATCACGTGGAGAAACTGCGGACAGCGTCGTTCGGGCTCGACGAGGAGCGGGTGGCGTGGGAGGGTTTGGCGGCGTCGTGCTCCGAGCCCGTCCGAAGGTTGGGGGCGTTCGTCCTGGTAGGCTTCACCTTCTTCGTCGCCGCCACGGCCGCCGTCATCCTGCTCTACAACCTCTTCGGCCCCCGGCTGATCGAGAACCAGGGCGTGGCGGTCCCGAGCGAGGCCTTCTACGCGACGATGCTCTCGGGGCTCGCGCTCGCCGTCGGCGGCTACCTCGTCTGGGTCTTCAAGAGCCGGCGCTCTTACGCCGCTTTCTCCGCCATTCTGCGTCGTGGGGACCTGGATCCCCGCAGGCCGACCGCCGGGGGGCTCAGGGCCTACTCCGACGAGCAGTTGCTCGCGCTGCGCTCCCGCTTCGAGCGAACCTCCGAAGGCGAGCGCAAGGATCTTCTCGCTCGCACCTTCGGGTTCCACAAAGATGATTCGTTCTCTCTGGGGCCGTTGAGCGTGCTGCCCGGCACTTTCGAGATGGGCGCGCTCAGGTTGGAGTGGGAGACGCAGTTGATCTTGAGGTCGGCCGAGCCGATGCCGGAGATCACCTGGTGGACCGAGGGCCGCCAGAGCCTCCTTCCGCGCAAACCCGACGAGACCCTGCGCCTGGTCTACGCCCTCCTCTACACCGGAGCCTCGGTGCGCGAGCTCAAGCGCCGCTACGGATACAGGACCGAGCGCTGGCACGCCACCGTCCCCGAGGGCAAGCTCTTCGACGCCGTCCGCGACCTGGAGAACTCCCACCGCATCCAGCTCGCCCTCGGCCGCAGACACCCCAACTAGGAGACTCTCCATTACCCGCCCGGCGCGGGTTCTGGCTTCGCCGGTCTCGCGTGCTTGCGTTCCCTAGAAAACCCGGCCCCTACCGGAGGCTGCTAGAGTAGGCGGATGGAGAGCGGTTTCGGCGCGAC
>JADDPU010000267.1:3594-4868 GCA_016781725.1 Rubrobacter sp.
TGTGCCCGGCCGTCGACGCCGTGCTCGCCGCCGGGGACGGCACGGCCCTCATCACCTCGGAGCTCTCGCAATCTTGCGTGGAGATGATCTCCCCGGTCTTCGAGACCGTCGCGGACCTCGCCCGCGAACTGCCGGGTCTACGCCGGGAGGTGCGGGAGCTTGCGCGCGTCGCCGGCGCCGAACTCGTCGCGGCGGGCACCCACCCTTTCTCCGAGCCGACGGAGCAGCCGCTAACGGACACGGACCACAACCGGCGGGTCGAGGAGGAGATGGGATGGGTGGCGAGAACGCAGGCGATCTACGGCCTGCACGTCCACGTCGCCGTCCCCGACGGGGATGCGGCGATCCGGGCCGTGAACGCCCTCGCCCGCCGCGTGCCGCTCCTCGTGTCCCTCTCGGCCAACTCCCCATTCTGGCGCGGGTCGGAGACCAGGCTCGCCTCGACGCGCCTCAAGATCTTCGAGATGTTCCCCCGCTCGGGTCTCCCGCCCGTTTTCAGGCGCTGGGAGGACTTCGAGCGACACGTCGAGATCCTCGTCGCCTCAGGCAGCGTCCCCGACTACTCGTGGTGCTGGTGGGACGCCAGGCCTCACCAGAGGTTCGGCACGGTGGAGCTGCGCGCCCCGGACGTCCAGACCGACCCCTCCCACACCGCAGCCCTGACGGCTCTCGTCCAATGCCTCGTGGCGGACGCCGGGGCGGAGGCCGACGATTTCGTGCCGGAGGACCCCCTGTTCAACGCCGAGAACAAATGGCGCGCCGTGCGCCACGGCATGGAAGCCACCTTCTACGACTTCGCAGCCGGCCGGGAAGTTCCTGCCCGGGAGATGGCCGGGGGGCTGGTGGAGGAGTTGGGCCCCGTCGCCCAGGATCTCCGTTGCGAGGAGGAGCTCGGGGGAGTCTTGGAGATCGTGGAGCGGGGCAACGGGGCCGAACTGCAAAGGGCGGAGCTCGCCAGGAGCGGTTCTTTGCAGGGCGTGGTGGACTACCTGATCGCGGGCACCGCGCCCGGCCGGTAGGCGGTAACCGTCACACAGGCGGTGGGATAAAGCAATAGCGGCGCCTCCAGGAGTAGAATCGGCTCTGCCAAGAACCCAATCCCATCCTACGGGAGCGCCGCGAGAATGAAAATACGTCTGCTAGTTCCGGATGTCAACGCCTTTCCCACCGACCGTCCCCGAGGCTGCCGCTACTACTGCAAAGGGGCGATCTTGCACCGCCACGCTACGGTCAAAAAGCCTATCAAGGACCACCAGGTCACGGAGGTAGAGATC
>JADDPU010000168.1 GCA_016781725.1 Rubrobacter sp.
CGCTGTCGACTACCGGACGGAAAAAGTGCGCGCGCAGGTTCAGGACATCGCCTCCCGGCGGGATGAGCAGCCCCGTGAAGCGGTCGTAAACGTTCACGGCCGGGGGATCGAGGTCATGAGCGCCCGCGAAGGGTACGAGCTCGACGTGGACGCCACCGCGCAAAGCGTGAGCCGGGCCATCGGGGACATGAGAGGGGAGGCGGAGATCGTCGGGGGGGCCCTCCGGCCACGGTACACCACGGCCGAGGCCGAGCAGGCCGCCGAGAAGGCCCGCGCCGCTACGGACGGGCCGATCACCCTCACACACGGGGGGCAAAGCTGGAGCATATCGCCCGCCGCGACTCGTGCGGCGCTGGAGGTCGCCGCGGAGGACGGGGGTTTCCGGGTCGGTCTGGGCCGCGACAGGATGCGCGACCACCTGGAGGCCGTTCGCGCCCACCTCACCGTCGAGCCCAGGGACGCGGACTTCAAGATCGAGGGCTCCGCGGTCTCGGTGACGCCCGGTGAAGCGGGTCGGCGTGTCCAGGAGGAAGAACTGCTCGACGCCTTGCAAAAAGGAGTTTTCGAGGGACAGCGCACCTACACGGTCTCCGTCGTGGAGTCCAGACCCGGGTTGACCACCGCCGAGGCCAGGCGCCTCAAGCCGACGGAACTGGTGGGCCGCTACCGGACGAGGTATGTCGGCACCGGCGACGAGAGCCGGGCTCGGGTCGAGAACCTTCGGATCGCCTCGCGGGCCATAGACGGGACGACCCTGGCTCCCGGTGAGGTCTTCTCCGCCAACGATATCCTCGCCCCCCTGGAGTACAACGACGCTAAAGTGATCATCAACGGCAAGGTGGAGAGCGCCCTGGGCGGCGGTCTGTGCCAGATCGCATCGACCGTATACATGGCGGCCAACTACGCCGGCCTCGACGTGATAGAGCGTCACCCGCACTACTCGGAGCTCTCCTACATCAGGCCCGGCCTCGACTCGACGCTGTGGTTCGGAGCGGCGAACGGCTACAGCGGCCAGGAGCTCGACATGAGGTTCCGGAACACCTCCGATGGCTACGTGATGGTGCGGGAGCACGTCGCCGCCGACGGCTATCTGTACGCGGAGGTCTGGGGCCGGCCCACCGGCACGGAGGTGGAGATGGACTCCAGGAGGATCTCGGCGAGCAAGCGGCAGACCAGTTGGGTCACCCACCAGACCCTCAAGAAGGACGGCGAAGTCCTCTTCGACGGGGTGCTGCACAGGGACACCTACGAGCCGCTGATCTCGGAAG
>JADDPU010000568.1 GCA_016781725.1 Rubrobacter sp.
CGGTTGCAAGAGAGTGCCTCCTTTGTGGGTCGTCCTCCTAGCGACGGCGGCGCGCCGCGGCCAGCTTCTCCAGCCGGGCGAGCAGCGCCGGATCGTCCTCGATCAGCCAGCGCTTGGTGGTCGGATGGCGCTCCGCGGGGATCGCGCCTTCGGCTATCTTCCCGCGCACCCAGGTCTCGCTCACGCCGAGTCGGCGGGCGAGGCCTGGCACGCTCCAGCGGCCGTCGATCTTCTCGCGGGATTTCTGGCTGCCGGTCAGCGAGGGTTGCCCGTGCTTCGCGCGGATCTTCTCCACCAGGGGCCGCGTCACGTAAGGTAGCCTCGCCGAGCGGAAACCCTCCTCCGTGAGGCGTCGGGCGATCTCCGTGTCCTGGTGGCCTTCGGCGGCGAGTTCCAGGATCCGCGCCACCAGCTCTTCGTAGTTCCCCAGTTGGGTAGTGCGGTGCAAAACCGGGGGGTGAACGCGCAGGACGGAGTAGGCGCCGCTGGCCCAGACGATCTTCGCCTCGACGGCGTCCTGCTCGGGTCTGGAGAGCACGACGCGTCGGACGAGGCTCCTCAAGAGCTCCTTCTTTTGGGATGCAGCGAGACGGCCGCTCTCCCATAGCTCGGGCAGCCGCCTCCCGAGGTCCTCGAGTTGAGACCTCAGGCCGGGCTCCAACTCCTCCGCCAGCGGCGTCCTCTCAAAGCGCTCGGACGCTTCCCTGGCCTCCGCGAGCGACCTCAAGGCCGCCTCCCAGCCCCTTTCCAGTTCCGCGGCCACCAGCCGGTTCTCCGGATCCACCGACCTGTAGCGTTTCTCGGCCAGGCACGCCTCGTACTCGGAGCGCTTGAGGCGGTCGACGTGCTGCTGCTCCAGCCTCCCCCGATCCCGCTTGCGTTCGGCGAGGACCTCTTCAAGGAGGTCCAGCTCGGCCGGGCGTACGGCCTCGAAGAAGGCTTCCACGACCGCAGCATCTACGCTCGGGCCGGGGAGGCTCAGGCACATCGGCTGGCGGTAGGCCTCGCTCAAAGCGTTGCACACGTAGCGATGTCTCCTCTTGTACGCCGCGCGCATCTTGTGGCCGCAGAGCCCGCAGACGGCCATCCCGGCCAAGAGCGCGGTGCCGTCCCGCGGCGCGCCCCGCACCCTGCGGTCGAAGCCGCTCGCGTTGTTCGCCAACCTCCTTTGGTTCTCCAAGAACCGCTCCCAGCTTACGTAGGCGGGGTAGACACCCTGGTGGATGGTAGCCCACTCCTCGATGGGTAACCGGATGCGGTCCG
>JADDPU010000541.1 GCA_016781725.1 Rubrobacter sp.
CCCTCCCCCACACCGAGTGCTGCGGCATCGGAGGGGGAGATCTCGACCCACGCGTCCGGCGCGGCGTCCTGGAGCTGAGGGGCCCTGGCGGTCTTGGTGCGGGTGTGGAAGTGGTAGATCGTACGCCCCGTCACGAGCCGGAAGGGGTACTCCTCACGAGGCTCCTCGTGCGACGGCGTGTACTCGGCAGCTTTCAGGAAGGCCCGGCCGTTCGGCGCCAAAGCCCGGTGGTCGGCCTCGGTGTTCGCGGCGCCCGTGAGGAGATCGTGGCCGTACGTCTCGCACGTCTGCGTGTAGGTGTTGAAATCGGAGTCGGTGTAGAGCCGTTCCGTGCCTTCGGGGTGGTCTTCGTTGCAAGGCCACTGGATGCCTGAGCCGCCCCTGAGCTTCTCGTAGGTCAGGCCGGTGTAGTCGCAGAGCCGGCCCTTCGTGCACTCCTTCCACGCCTCGAAGGCCTCCTCGGGGTGCTCCCACTTGATCAGGGGCCGCCCGTCGTTGTCGCGGAAGTCCATGCGCCGCGAGTACTCGAGGAAAATGTCCAGGTCGTGCCTGGCCTCCCCCGGCGGCTCGACGCCGGCCTCGGAGAGGTGGACGGTCCTGTCGGTGTTCGTAAAGGTCCCGGTCTTCTCTCCCCAGGTCGTCGCCGGCAGGACGACGTCGGCGAGCCGGGCGGTCTCCGAGAGGAAGATGTCCTGGACTACGACGAAGAGCTCCTCCTTTTGGAGTATCTCCCTTACGCGGCGCAGTTCGGGGAGGGAGACGGCGGGGTTCGTGCAGCTGATCCAGAGCAAATTGATAGAGCCCTGCTCGGCGTAGCGGAAGATCTGCATCGCGTGGGTGGGCGGCGCCCAGTGCGGGATCTTTATCCGGTCCACGTTCCACAGGTCGGCGAGCTGCTGGACGTGCTCCTCATTGTCCCAGTTGCGAAAGGCGGGCAGGTCCCCGTTGGCACCCGCCTCGCGGGTGTTCTGCGCGGTGGGTTGGCCGTTGAACTGCAAGACGCCGCAGCCCGGCCTACCCAGCATGCCACGCACGAGGTGGATGTTGTTTATCTGGCACGCGGCCGCCGTCGCCTGGTGCGACTGGTAGACGCCTTGCAGGGCCGTGGAGAGGAGCCGGTCCGTGGTGCCGATGATGCGCGCGGCCTCCCGGATCTCTCCCGCCTCGACCCCGCAGATCCCGGCCGCCCACTCGGGCGTGCACCCGGCCACGGTGGCCTCCAACTCCTCGAAGCCGATCGTGTGCGCCCTTACGTACTCCGCGTCGTACCAGCCGTTCTCGAGGATCTCGTGCAGGAAGGCGTTGAGGAGCGCCACGTTGGTGCCGTTTTTTACCGCGAGGTGCACCGTGGCCTCTTTGGCCACGGGCGTGGGCCTCGGGTCAACCACGACGAGCTTCGGGGGCTCCGGGCCGCTCAGCCTGTCGAGGATGCGCATCCAGGTGACGGCCTGGGTCTCGGCGATGTTGTGGCCGAAGAGCATGATGGCGTCGGCGTGGTCGATGTCGGCGTAGGAACCTGGCTGCCCGTCGCTGCCGAAGCTCTCTTTCAAGGCCTGCGCGGCGGTGGCGGTGCAGAGGCGGGTGTTGCCGTCCATGTGCGGCGTCCCCAAACCGGCCTTGCCGATGACGCCAAGAGTGTAGTACTCCTCAAGGAAGAGCTGGCCCGTGGTGTAGAAGCCGAAGGCCAGCGGACCCTTCTCTTCGAGCAACCCTTTCGAGCGCTCGACGATGCGGTCCATCGCCTCGTCCCAGCTCGCCTCGACGAGCTCGCCGGCCTTCCTGACCAGCGGCCTCTTCAGGCGGTCCTCCGAGAGGTTAGCCTGCCAGCCGAAAAGGTCCTTGGGATCCATCCTGCCTTTGTTGACCCGGTCCACGCTCCGGCCCCGAACCCCCACCATGCGCCCGTCTTGGACCGCGACGTCGTAGGCGTCACCGTTGGAGTGGAGGATGGAGGCCGTCTGAATCCAGCGGTCCACCTCGTCCTCCGAGACGCCCTCTTCGAGGAACTGGTCAACCCTGACGGGCCACTCCCCGTCCCTCCCGTACGGCGTGCGGCTGCCCCATGGATTTGCTATGCGATCCGTCAAGCGATGCCTCCAGTCTCTTGCTCTTCAGGGTTCCCATTCTTGCCCATCTCGGGCCGCTCTTCACGGCCTCCCTCAGCGAGGTCGACGTCCGCCCTCCCGAACCGGCGTCGCCTACCAAGATCCGGCCAAGGAGGTGGATGGCGGGCTTGGCTCGCCTTCGGCAAAAAGAAAGCTACCGAAGCGAAGTAGGCGAGGGGCGTGGTCTGGCAGTACGCGCAGAGGCCCCGGCGACCCCGCATGCTCTCGTCGCCTCCTCCGGTAACCTGAGGCCCCGGAGCGGGCAGCGCGGTCGCAGGGCGCACAGGTGGGCCGCGGCGGGTTGCGAAGCCCGCCGGCCGGGTAAAGACCGGGCACCGGTGAGCAGCCTGAGCATCATCATCCCGACCCTGAACGAGGAGCGCCACATCGGCACCCTGCTCTCCGAGATCGCCTCCCAGACGAGGGCTCCAGACGAGGTGATCGTCGTGGACGCGGGCTCCGAAGATGGCACCAGAGAGGTGGTCGGCCGGTACTCCTTTGCGAAGCTTCTCGAGGGCGAGCCGCCCGTGGCCTGCGGTAGGAACCTTGGCGGCAGGAGCGCGGGCGGGGACGTCCTGATCTTCCTCGACGCCGACGCCAGGTTGACCGAGACCTTCCTCGAAGACTTCCTCGCGGCGTTCGAGCGCCGGCGGCTCGACGTGGCCTGTCCCCTGTACTTTCCGTACCGCTCCACGCGACCGATAGAGGTCTTTCACATCGTCTTCAACCTGATCACGCGGGCGTCCCAGGGTGTGCTTCCCTCTGGGGGCGGGACCTGCATAGCGGTGCGGGGAGAGGTCTTCAGGGGGAGCAGCGGCTTCGACCCCAGCCTCAAGTTCGACGACATAGAGGCGATCCGGCGCCTCTCTAAGGGCCGCCGCTTCGGCATCGTGGAGGAGCGGCTCTACCTCTCCGACCGGCGCTACAGGGAGGGCGGCGTCGCGCGCACGATGCTGCAGATCTCGCTCATGGGTGTGCTCTTCGTCTTCGGCAAGTACTCGTGGGCCAACCACCTGGACTACGACATCAACGGCACGCACCGGTACTGAGGCGGCGTGCCCGCAGCTAGAGAGCCCCGGCCAGGGAGCCGCTAACACCGATCCTCGGGCTGCGTGAGCTTTTTAACCTGCGAAGCGTGTGTTAGGTTAAGGCCATGGACGATTCGAAGGTCAGGGTCAGGTACGCGCCGAGCCCGACGGGGCTGCTGCACGTCGGCGGGGTAAGGACGGCGCTCTTCAACTGGCTCTTCGCCCGCAAGAACGGCGGCACCTTCGTCTTGCGCATAGAGGACACCGACCTCGCGCGCTCGACGGAGGCGTCGGTGGACCAGCTCAAGCGGTCGCTGCGTTGGATCGGCCTCGACTGGGACGAGGGCCCCGAGGCCGGCGGCCCCCATCCCCCCTACCGCCAGACCGAGCGCTTCGACCTCTACCGCCAGGCGGCCAGAGGCCTTCTCGACGCAGGCGCGGCCTACCACGACTTCGCAACGCCAGAGGAGCTCGCGGAGCTCAGGGAGAGGGCGCGGGCCGAGAGGCGGCAGCCGATCTACACCGGCGGCGAGTACCGCGAGATGGACCCCGATGAGGCCAGAGAGAGGATAGAGGCGGGGAAGCCTTATACAGTCAGGTTCAAGACCCCGCGCGAGGGGCAGACGATTGTGCACGATCTGATCCGGGGCCCCGTCACGTTCGAGAACGCGAACCTCGAGGACTTCGTCCTCATGAAGTCCACGGACACCCCGACCTACAACTTCGCCGCCGCCTTCGACGACGCGCAGATGGAGATAAGCCACGTGATCCGGGGCGACGACCACCTCTCGAACACGCCGCGCCAGATCCTGATCCACGAGGCCCTTGGCAACCCTCTCCCCGCTTTCGCCCACGTCCCTATGGTCCTTGGCCCCGACAAGAAGAAGCTGTCCAAGCGTCACGGCGCGGCGCACGTCGAGGAGTTCGCCGCCCAGGGCTACCTGCCTGAGGCGCTCTTCAACTACCTGGCCTTGCTCGGCGCGGGCTACGCGGCGGACGAGGAGATCTTCAGCCCGGACGAGCTCGCCGAGCGCTTCCGCATCGACCGCGTGAGCGGCAACCCGGCGATCTTCGACGAGAGGAAGCTGACCTCGATAAACGCGGTCTACCTCCGCCGCCGCACCCCAGAGGAGCTGGCCGAGGCCGCCGCCCCGATGCTCGCCGAGTCAGGCGCCGCGAGCCCCGAGGAGCTGGAGCGCGACAGGCCGCGCCTCGTACGGATTATGGGGCTCCTCAGGGACCGCCTCAACCGCATCACCGAGATCCCCGCCGCCGCGGGCTACTTCTACGGCGCCGAGCTCGACTACGACCAGGAGGAGTTCGAGAAGCAGTTCGGCAAGGATTTCGTCCGCGAGACCTTCCCCGAGCTGGTCCAGCGCCTCAAAACCCTTCCAGATTGGACCGAGGAAGCCATCGAGGAGGCGGTACGCGGTCTCGCGGCGGAGAGAGAGAAGGGCGCCCGCCACCTCATCCATCCCCTGCGCTTCGCCGTCACTGGCCGCACCGTGAGCGCCGGTCTCTTCGAGACCATGCACCTCCTCGGCCGCGAGCGCTCCGTGCTGAGGGCCGAGGACGCAGCCCAGAAGATGCAGCGGCTGCCGGTCTAGACATCGCCCCCGAACCCTTTTGACGAAAAGGCAAGCGTCGGGTAGAATCTCCCCCGCTTCTCGGCAAGGCCCCATCGTCTAGAGGCCAAGGACATCGCCCTCTCAC
>JADDPU010000205.1:0-4691 GCA_016781725.1 Rubrobacter sp.
AAGGACCGCGGACCCGAGGGCGTCCTGGAGAGTCCGATCCGCGAGCCGGATCGGCGCCGACGGGGTAACACTCTCAGGTGTGGGACAGGGCGGAAAGGAGAACGCTCACCCGACAAGGGGGTATAGCCGCGTGGCGAGATTCACACCGCACACCGAGGCCGACGTACAGGAGATGCTTGGCGCCATCGGGGTCGAGACCCTGGACGACCTCTTCGCCGACGTCGCGCCCAAGTTCGAAGGAGAGCTGGGCCTCCCGCCGGCCGCCTCAGAGTACGAGGCGCTTAAGGAGGTAGAGGCTATGGCCAGGGAGAACGTCGCAGGGCTCCCGATCTTCCTCGGGGGCGGGGCCTACGACAGGATAGTGCCCTCGGCCATAGGCGCGATCATCTCGCGCGGCGAGTTCCTCACCTCCTACACGCCCTACCAGCCGGAGATCAGCCAGGGCACCCTCCAGTCCATCTTCGAGTTCCAGTCTATGATCTCCGAGCTGACCGGCCTCGAGGTCTCGAACGCCTCCGTCTACGACGGCGCCAGCGCCGTCGCCGAGGCCGCCCTGATGACCGCGAGGCTGACGAAGAGGGATCCGAAAGTCGCGGTTTCGAAGGGCCTCAACCCCCGCTACCGCGAGGTGGTAGAGACCTACCGCGTCGAGACGGTCGAGCTCCCGTTCGAAGGCGGGATCACGGATTTTTCGAGCATCCCGGAGGACGTTTGTGGCCTCTTCGTGCAGAGCCCCAACTTCTTCGGGATCGTGGAAGATATAGGGGCGGCGTCGGAGGCGGCGCACGGGGTGGGCGCGCTCTCGGTCGCGGTCTGCGACCCGATCTCGCTCTCAGTCCTCGAAGCGCCGGGACACCTCGGCGCCGACGTGGCTGTGGGGGAGGCGCAGCCGCTCGGGGTGCCGCTCCTCTTCGGCGGTCCCTACGCCGGCTACATGGCGACGAAGGAGAGGTTCGTCCGCCAGCTGCCCGGGCGCATCGCCGGGGAGACCGTGGACAGGGAAGGCAAGCTCGCCTACGTCCTCACCCTGCGCGGCCGCGAGCAGGACATCCGGCGCGCCAAGGCCAACTCCAATATCTGTACCAATCAAGCGCTCACGGCGCTGGCGGCTACCGTCTACACGGCGCTCATGGGGCCCGAGGGGCTGCGCGAGGTGGCGGAGCTCTCGATCTCGAAGGCGCATTACCTGGCAGGGAGGCTGGGGGCTTCGGGGTTCGAGCTTCGGTACCCTGACGCACCGTTCTTGTGGGAGTTCGCCGTAGAGTTGCCGGATACAGAGCGCGCCAACGGGGCGTTGCTCGAGGCGGGGATCGTCGGCGGGCTCGACCTCGGGGACGGGGCGATGCTCGTGGCTGTGACGGAGAAGCGCACCAGAGAGGAACTCGACGCCTTCGTGGAGGTGGTGGCCAATGGCCTTTAACCTGATCCGGGACAAGGGACGCGAGGGCCGCCGGGGCTACAAGCTCCCCAGACCCGACGTGGAGATGAAGGATCTCGGCAGCGTCCTACCGGGGGCGGCCCTGCGTAAGGAGAAGCCGCGCCTCGCGGAGGTCGACGAGCCTACCGTGGTCCGGCACTACACCAACCTCTCGCGCCAGAACCAGGGCATCGACACCACGTTCTACCCCTTGGGCTCCTGCACTATGAAGCACAACCCCAGGGCCAACGAGGCGGCGGCGAGCGTCCCCGGCTTCGCCGGGCTCCACCCGCTGCAGCCCGAGGCGCAGGTCCAGGGCGCCCTGCGGGTCATGCACGGGCTGCAAGGCTTCCTCGCCGAGGTCTCGGGGCTCCCTGCCGTCTCGTTGCAGCCGCTCGCCGGGGCGCAGGGGGAGCTCACGAGCGTCCTGATGGTCAAGAAGCTCTTCGAAGATGCCGGGGACGAGGGGCGGACCACGGTGCTCGTGCCCTCGACGGCCCACGGGACCAACCCGGCGACCGCCTCGATGGCGGGTTTCGGGTCCAAAGAGATCGGGCTTGACGAGCACGGCTGCGTGGACGTGGACGAGCTGCGCTCTATGGTGGACGAGACGACCGCAGCGCTCATGATCACCAACCCCAACACGTTAGGCGTCTACGAGCGGAACATCGCCGAGATCTCCGAGGTACTGCACGCAATGGGCGCCTTCCTTTATATGGATGGCGCGAACATGAACGCGAACCTCGGCAGGATGCGCCCCGCCGACGCCGGCGTGGACATCATGCACTTCAACCTGCACAAGACCTTCTCGACCCCCCACGGCGGCGGCGGGCCCGGCTGCGGGGCCATCGCCTGCTCCGACGACCTCGCCCCCTTCCTCCCCGACCCCGCGGTCGAGAAGGAGGGCGAAGGGTACCGCTTCGTCCGCCCCGAGAAGAGCATCGGTCGGGTTGCCGGCTTTTACGGCAACTTCGGCCAGATGCTGCGGGCTTGGAACTACATCAGGATGCACGGACCCGAGCTCAAGGAGGTGACGGAGATGGCGGTCCTCAACGCCAACTACGTGCGGGCCCAGCT
Source organism: Rubrobacter sp. (assembly GCA_016781725.1). Classification (GTDB taxonomy): domain Bacteria; phylum Actinomycetota; class Rubrobacteria; order Rubrobacterales; family Rubrobacteraceae; genus Rubrobacter_D. Next base: position 2,495 of record JADDPU010000205.1, read on the forward strand.
CGGGGGCACCTACCGCGTCCCCTACGACGAGCTTTGCAAGCACGAGGTCGTCGTGCAGCCGCCCGCCGGCAAGAAGGCCCTGGACATCGCCAAGGGCCTCATAGACCACGGGTATCACCCGCCCACGATCTACTTCCCCCTCGTCGTCAAGGAGGCGATGCTCATAGAGCCGACCGAGACCGAGTCAAAGGAGACCCTGGACGACTTCGTCGGCACTATGCTGGAGCTGGCCGAGACGAGCCCCGAGGACCTCGAGGAGGCCCCGACTGGGGCCCCGACCCGCCGCCTTGACGAGGCCCGCGCCGCCAGGCAACTCAAGGCCAGGTGGTAGGGATGCCTGAAGGAGCGCCCAGGCGCACCCCGCTCTACGAGGAGCACAAGAACCTCGGGGCGCGGCTCGTCGACTTCGCTGGGTGGGAGATGCCCGTGCAGTACTCCGGCATAAAGGCCGAGCACGCTGCCGTCCGCGAGGGGGCCGGTCTCTTCGACGTCTCGCACATGGGCGAGGTAGTCTTCCGCGGCCCCGACGCCGAGGCCGCCGTCCAGCGCCTCGTCACCCGCGACGTGGGCCGCCTCGCGGCCGGCCAGGCCGGCTACGCCGCGGTCTGCTACGAGAGCGGCGGCACAGTGGACGACGTGCTCGTCTACAAGAGGCCCGACGATTTTCTCGTCGTCGTGAACGCCGCCAACCGCGAGAAGGACCTGGAGCACTTCAGGGAGAACATAGACGATTTCGACGTCGAGGTAGTGGACGAGTCGGACGACTGGGCGCTGCTCGCGCTACAGGGACCCGAGGCGGCCGGCCTGCTCCAGGACTTTACGCCGGCCGATCTCTCGTCCATCAAGTACTACCGCTTCGTGGAAGGGGAGGTGGACGGGGCTTACGCCACCATCTCGCGCACCGGCTACACGGGGGAGGACGGCTTCGAGCTGTACATGAGGCCAGAGGACGCCCCCCGCATCTGGCGTAGGCTCATCGAGGCGGGCGCCGCCCCCGTGGGCTTGGGCGCCCGCGACACGCTGCGCCTCGAGGCCGGGATGTGCCTTTACGGGAACGAGCTCGACGCCGAGACAACACCGCTCGAGGCCGGCATCTCCTTCGCGGTTCATCTAGAGAAGGACCCGCGGTTTATCGGGCAGAGGGCGCTGTTGCTCGAGGATACAGAGGGGCTCCGGAAAAAGCTCGTCGGGTTCGAGATGGAGGGGCGCGGGATCGCCCGCCACGGCTACCCGGTCACGAGCGGGGCGGAGGTCGTGGGCGAGGTAACGAGCGGCACCCAATCGCCGACGCTGAACCGGGCGATAGGGCTTGCGCTCGTCGATCCCGGGGTAGAAGATAGGTTCGAGGTGGTGATCCGGGACAACCCCGTGCCGGCGAAGACCGTGCCGCTGCCTTTCTACAAACGCGACAGAGGATAGGGGAGGAGAGCTTTGAGCGTACCGGGAGACCTTCAGTACACGAAGAGCCACGAGTGGGTCCGCACGGAGGGCGACACCGCCACCATCGGCATCACGGATCACGCCCAGGACGAGCTCGGCGACGTGGTCTTCGTCGAGCTCCCTGACGAAGGGGCCACCTTCGACGCCGGCGAGCCCTTCGGCACCGTCGAGAGCGTGAAGGCCGTCTCCGACCTCTACGCCCCTGTCGGCGGCGAGGTAGTCGAGGTCAACTCGGCCCTCAACGACGCGCCAGAGAAGATCAACGAAGACCCCTACGGGGAGGGCTGGATCGTCAGGCTCCGCACCTCCGGCGATGGCCCCGCCAACGGCGACCTGCTCTCTTCCGAGGAGTACGAGAAGGTCCTGCAAGAAGAGGCGTAGTAGTGGACGCCTCGCCGCTCTCGTCTCGACGGCCCCGTAAAGCGCAGCTTCGACGCCTTCGCGCACCGGATCGAACGCTCCACAGGGACCGTCCCGATCCCGCTCGGCATCCGTCTCGCCTTCGCTAGCGTAACCCATCAGCGACCGACCCCCCGCGTACTCTGGAACGACACTACATACATATGTGCATTCAGCAGATATTTGCAAAAAGTTTCTAAATTCTCTGTTCCAAGACCTTTACAAAGTGTGGCGAGCGATGTAATATCCGGTCAGTCGGTTGGTGCGATACTAAACCGGCACAATTAAAGAGCCCGGGGCGCTACTCCTCCTTTCCCTTTCCCCACCTATCACCCCTTTAGCGCTCCGGGCTCTTCCT
>JADDPU010000205.1:4802-16823 GCA_016781725.1 Rubrobacter sp.
TGGTCTTCACCTGAAGCCTGTGGCCTGAAGCCTTTTAAGAAGCCTCCTGTCCTTCGGCCTGGGTGAGGTAGTAGAGGGTGTGCATAAGCTGGGCGGTTGGGTCTATGCGGTGGACGTCCACGTGGGATGGGACGTGGAGGAGGACGTCTGTGTAGTTGAGGATGACCCTGATGTTGGCGTCGACCATCAGGTTGGCTACCTGCTGGGCGGCGGACGCCGGGGTGGCGATGATGCCGATGATCTCCTCAGCCTCGGCCACGCTCTTCTTGAACTCGTCTATGTGCTTGACGACGACGTTGCCGACGGTGCGCCCGATCTTCTCCGGGTTGTCGTCGAAGACGTCGTGGATGACGAAGCCCCTCTTGGGGAGGATGGTGCTCGCCGCGATGGCGCTGCCGAGGTTCCCGGCGCCGACGAGCGCGATGTTGTAGGTCTGCCTCAAACCCAGGATGTTCCTTACCGCCTCGACGAGGTCGTAGGCCTGGTAACCCACCCCCCGGGTCCCCGAAAAACCTATGGCGTTCAGGTCGCGGCGTACCTGCACCGGGTTTATGCCGGTGAAATCGCCAAGCTCCTTGCTGGAGACCGCGTCACGGCCCTCCTCGATGAGCTGCTGCGTGGTCCTTAAATACTTGGTCAGCCTGTTCGTCAGGCCGGGCTGTAGCGTGGGTCGCACCTTTTCTCCCGCTCCTTCATCGTGGATCGAATAACGGTGAGCGCATTGTAACAAAATGGGCCGATCTCGCAATAAAGATGCTCTTAACCGACAACAAATCAGTAAGCAAGGTGGGTTACAGAGAGAGGCCTCACGGGATTCGCCGGGGCGTCCCCGGCGGGTAATACTGGTACCCTGTGTGGGTTCGTTCGATTCTTACGCGTGGAGGTTGCGGTGGAGTACCGGCGGTTGGGCGCGAGCGGGGTTAAGGTCAGCGAGATCTCTCTAGGCAGCTGGCTGACCTATGGTGGGAGCGTCGCGGAGGAGCAGGCGACGGCCTGCGTCCACAGGGCTTACGAGATCGGCATAAACTTCTTCGATACGGCCAACGTTTACATGCGGGGTGCTGCGGAGGAGATCGTGGGCCGCGCGCTCCGGGGCTTCGATAGGGACTCGTACTTTCTGGCGACGAAGGTCTACTTCCCGATGGGCGAGGGGCCGAACGATCGCGGCCTCTCGCGCAAGCACATAACCGAGCAGTGCCACGCCTCGCTCAGGAGGCTCGGGGTTGACTACGTGGACCTCTACCAGTGCCACCGCTACGACGAGAGCACGCCCCTCGAGGAGACGCTCAGGACGCTCGACGACCTGGTCAGGCAGGGCAAGGTGCTGTACGTAGGGGTCTCCGAGTGGAGGGCTGACCAGATCTCAGACGCCCTGAGAATCGCCGGGGAGATGAACCTGGACAGGATCGTCTCCAACCAGCCGCGCTACAACATGATCCAACGCCAGATAGAGGCCGAGGTCGTCCCCCTCTCCGAGCGCGAGGGGGTGGGGCAGGTAGTCTTCTCCCCGCTCGCCCAGGGCATCCTGACCGGCAAGTACCGCCCCGGCGAGGCGCCGGAGCAGGGGACCCGTGCCGCCGACCCTGAGTCCGGCCGGTTCATGCGCCAGCTCATGAACGAGGAGGTTCTCTCGGCCGTGGACGGCTTGCGCCCGGTCGCGCAGGAGGCGGGCCTGAGCATGAGCCAGCTCGCGCTCGCGTGGGTCCTGCGCCAGGAGAACGTAAGCAGCGCCATAATCGGCGCCTCGCGGCCCGAGCAGGTAGAGGACAACGCCGAGGCCTCGGGGGCGAGGCTCTCTGAGGACGTGATCTCCGAGATAGACCGGATCCTCGACGGGGTGATCGTGCGCGGCTAGGGAGCGTAAGAGAGCCCTTCCATCTTTGCCCGCGGCGTTGTAGCATGGCGGGCGTGGAACGAGATCACACAGCGCTTACCCGCTCGGGCTTCCCCGCCGGATGGCCTCCTCGACCGTCCCCGCCCCGACCGTCCCTCTAAGGGGTCGCGCTCGGGGCATCCGCGTCTCTCCCGTTACTCGGGAGCGTTGCGCGCGGAAGAGTCTCCATAGAAGTATTCGAGATCGAGGGGAAAATGCTGGCTTTCAACACGAGAGAAGACGTCGAGGTAGACGAGGCAGCCCGAACGGAGCTACTACGGGCCTCCTCCGAGGCGGGCCACGGCGTGCGCGTCAGGCAGATGGGCGACGCCGACCTCGAGCGCATCCTGGAGCTCAGGAGCGTGGTGCGCTGGTCGGCGGACCCTAGGGCGTTCGACCTGCTGCGCGGCGTGCGCGACGTCCGCTGGGCGGTGGCCGAGGCCCCTGGCGGCGCTCTGGTCGGTATGGTCGGGGCCGTGCCGCTAGGGGACATCGGCATCCTCTGCCACCTCGCCGTCCACGACGAGCACCGGGGCTCGGGCCTGGGCGCCAGGCTCTCCTCCTGGGCCGTCGCCTACCTGAGGAGCCGCGGCGCGAGGACCGTCAGGCTCGACTCCACCCGGAGGGCCGAGAGGCTCTACCGAACCTTGGGCTTCGGGGAGGGTACGCCCCGCACCGTGTACCAGACACGGGAGCCACGCCGGCTTCGCGTGCCCGGGCGGGCCGACGGGCACAGGGTTGAGACGCTCGCCTTCGGGGACCTGCCGGAGGTCTACGGGGTGGACCGCTGGAGCTACGGGGCCGACCGCTCGCACCTGATCTTCGCGACCCTCAGGCTGCACCCGGGCCTCGGGCTGGTGGCCCGCGACTCGTCGGGACGTATCTCCGGATACCTGATCCGGAGCACTTCAGACCGCACGACCCGCATCGGACCCTTCCTCGCCGCCGACCCGGGCGTGGCACGCCTCCTGCTCGCCCGCGCGCTCGACGCCACCGGAGGCGCCCCCGCCCAGGCTACTGTTACAGGCCCGGCAGGATCTCAGGCCCACGTCTTGTTCGAAGAATTCGGCTTCGTGGGCCACACCGACCGGCTCCGCATGGAGCTGGGCGAGACGCCGGGGCCCGCCTATCCGGTGGGGCTCACCCACTACGGCACCACGCCCTACCTGGCTACGTAGAGCGACGTCGTCGTACCAGGTTTAGCCCGGGAGGTCCCTCCGAACTTGAAGCGATCGGCGTCAAGGTGGATGATGGCGCCCATGCCAACCCGCGCGGGACGGTCCCCGAACAGCCCCACCGGAGCGCCAGCTACCCTACGGTCGGGAGGGGCGTGTTGAGCGCCGCCGGTAGCTTCATGCTGAGCGGGTTGTACGTCTACCCGATCAAATCCTGCGCAGGGGTGGCACTGGAGAGCGCCGCCTTGAGCGCGACGGGACTGCGCCACGACCGGCGCTGGATGCTCGTCGACGAGGCTGGCGAGTTCCTCTCTCAGCGCGCCCACCCGCGGATGGCCCTGATCTCCGTCCGGTTCGCCCCCGAACACCTTGTCGTCGGCGCGCCGGGCATGCCCGACCTCGAGGTCCCGCTGCAGCCCGAGCAGATCGAGGACCTCGTCGACGTGCGCGTCTGGGGCGCTGCGGTTCGCGGCGCGCCCGTGGGCGAGGAGGCCGACCGCTGGTTTTCTGAGTTCCTGCGGTTGCCGTGCCGCCTGGTCTACAAGCCCGACGACCAGGTCAGGTCGGTGGACTCGGCGTATGCCGCCCACGAGGATCAGGTCAGCTTCGCCGACGCCTTTCCGTTCCTCCTGATCTCGGAGGCTTCCCTCGACGATCTGAACGGACGGCTAGAGGAGCCCGTACCCTTAGACCGCTTCAGGCCGAACCTCGTGGTCAGGGGTTGCGAGCCCTACGGTGAGGACGGCTGGGTCCGGGTCCGGGTCGGAACTGTCCCTTTCCGGGTCGCGGAGCCGTGCGCCCGATGCGCGGTAACAACCGTAAACCAGGAGACCGGCGTCCGCGGTAAGGAGCCGCTACGCACGCTCGCCACCTACCGCAAGGCCGGCGGAGAGGTCTTCTTCGGCCGGAACCTGATCCACGCCTCGCTCGGGACCGTCCGCGTCGGCGACCCCGTCGAGGTCACGTCGCGCCGAAGCTCGTAGCCGGGCTTATCTTGTCGCCGCTTTCCTAGCTTCCTCCATCGTAGAGCCGCTCAGGACCTCGGCCAGGAGGCCAGGCTCGACGTTGCCGCCGCTTATGACGGCGACGGTGCGGCGCGAGGCCGGCAGCTCGTCCTCGTGGAAGAGGTAGGCGGCGAACGTCACAGCCCCGCTCGGCTCGGCGACGAGCCGAACCCGCAAGGCCAGCCGGCGCATGGCCTCGAGGATCTCCTCGTCCGTGACGGCGACGATGTCGTCCACGAAGGCGCGGACGTACTCGAAGGGCGCCTCGCCGAGCCTTTGCACTCGCAGGCCGTCGGCCACCGTGCGCCCGACCCGCTCCGCGGGAAACTCGACCAGCCGTCCGCTCCTCAGGCTGGCCCTAGCGTCGGCCGCGAGCTCGGGCTCGACCCCGATCACGCGCACCTCGGGCCTCGCCAGCTTGATGGCCGCCGCGATCCCGCTTATGAGGCCGCCGCCGCTGACCGGCACGAGCACGGTCTCTACCTCAGGCAGGTCTTCGAGGATCTCAGGCCCGATCGTGCCCTGACCGGCGATCAGGACCTCGTCGTCGTAAGGGGGCACGGGGACGTACCCGTGTTCCGCGGCGAGCTCCTCCGCCCTGCGGGCACGTTCACCGCTCTCCGCGCCGACGGTGACGACCTCGGCCCCGAGGGCCTTCGTGGCGTCGAGCTTGACGCGCGGGGCGCTTCGGGGCATGACGATCACGGCCCGCGTCCCGAGCGCGCCGGCGGCGTATGCCACGGCCTGGGCGTGGTTGCCGCTGGAGTGGGCTACAACCCCGCGGCGGCGTTCCTGCTGGGAGAGGGAGGAGATCTTGTTGTAAGCCCCGCGCAGCTTGAACGCGCCGGTAGGCTGGAGGCTCTCCGGCTTGAAGTAGAGCGCCCGGTCCTCCCTCCCGCGAGGGCAAGGCACCAGAGGCGTGCGGAGCGCCACCCCGCGCAACCGCCGCCGCGCCGCGTCTATCTCGTCCAACCCGATCATGGCCCTCCTCCTACGAACCCGTACCCCTAGCACGCATTGTACGCCAGGCGACTCACCACGGGATCGGGGCAAAGGTCCTCTACCCGAGGTCGATGAACTGCCCGACGAGATGGGTGGTGTCGAAAGGCTCGTACCCGATGGTGCGGGCCACGTCCTCGTTCTCGTCTCTCTCCCCGCTGGCCCAGAGACCGCGCAGGAACCCGCCGGCCTCGGGGTGGGCGAACCAGTCCTCCCCGTAGGTCTGCTCCAGGTGGTGGCGCAGCATCGACTCGGTGATCCAGGCCCTCAAGTAGTCGGCGGAGTAGTAGCCGGGGTCCATATCGTTCAGATAGTTCTGGGGAGCGTACAAGAAGCGGGTCGCCCTCGACAGGGTCGCGGCGTAGAGCCCACGGTTGCGCTCTTCCTCGAAGGGGTCCTCGAAGAAGTCGAGCTCGTAGCCGAGCTTGGCCGCGTAGCGGCGCACCAGGAAGAGCTCGGCGAGCCCCGCGTGGTAAGCCACCTCCCTCGCGGTCTCCTCCGGCAGCCCGACCACCGCGGTGAGCCACGCCGGGCTCCGGGCAAGGTGCTGGAGGAGGAAGCTGTAGATCTCCGTCAGGGCGTAGCTCGTGGAGACGGCCCGCTCCACGTAATCCAGCGCCGGGTCCTCGTTGCCGAAGTGCTGGGCGTGACCGGCCTCGTGGAAGAAGGCCATGTAGTCCTCCAGACCCCCGACGGGCTTTATCAGCAGGTGGACCTCCCCCGGCGGGTCCGGGGCGTAGCAGCGGGCCCTGGGGTTCTTGGTTGGCCGCTCCTCAGCGTCGATGTGTATGTTCTTCTGCGAGGCGGGGTCGAGGCCGAGGCCCAAGAGCGTCCTCCCGTAGGCCACGACGAGCCTGTCCTTGCGGAAATATTCGTCGTACTGCGGCAGGCGGCTCACGTAGGCGAAGTGGTGGCTGCCGATCTCGCCGAGACCGCGGCCCGTCGTCTCCTTTACCCACCGGCCCATGAGCGCAGCGTAGACCTCCTCCGTCCGTACGAGGAAGCCGTCCATGCGGGAGCGCAGCAGGCCGTAGTCGATACGCTTCCTCTCGGCGTTGTAGGTAGTGTAGCTCTCGTAGCCGAATTCGTTTGCGAGCGCGCCCAGGCGGACGCGCAAGACCTCGAGGCGGCTCGGGTTGCCCTCCACCACCACTGCCAGCGCGGCCTCCTGCAGCCTCTCTCGACGCTCGAAGTCGTGCTCGCCGGCTATCAAGACGGGCACGTTGTGGTAGGGGATCGTCTCGCCGTCTACCTCGACGGTAGCACCCGCTTCGAAGGTGACGAGATCGTCCTCGAGCGGGGCGGTGCGCCGGTCGACGTAGCCCTCCAGCAGGTAGTGATAGACGCGGCGCAGCCGCTCCTTATCCCCCGGGTCACCCTCCGCGTGGTACGCCTCCTCCGCGCGCCTGACGGTCTCTGCGTTGTAGAGCCAGGCGTACCTCTCCAAGACGCCCGCGATGTCCTGCTCGCGCTTGAGGCCGCTGTAGGCGAGCCTGCTCTCGGTCTGGATCTCGTAGGTGCTCTCCCTGATGCCGCTGATGATGTCCTCGATGTGGCGAGACTCGGTAGCCATGCGATCCTCCGTCGCTGGGGTTCTCGGCGTGGACGCATGATAACCCTGGACGGCTATACTGGGCCCATGAAGATGGGCGAAACCGAGGCGCTCAAGGAGTACGTGCGCAGGCTCGACGAGCTGATCTCCTGGGTGGGCCGGGAGGAGCTACCCTACGCGCTCAGAACCCTGCATATGGAGAGGCTGATCGAGATGGCCCGCGAGGCGCGGGAGAAGAGGGACCGGTAACGCGCGACCTCAGGCGAGGCGAACCTCTCACGGACTCTTACCACGACGTTCTGGCCTTCGCCTTCACCGTGCAAGGCCCTGACGAAGCCGGCGTCGAAGCGGCCTGGCGGCCGGCAGGTCAGCGTCTCCGGCGCATCCCGGAGAACAGCGCGTAGGCGAAGTAGGCGACGAGCGCCAGGACGACGATGGGGCCGAGCAGGAAAAAGAGGGCAAGCCCGCCGAGCAGACCGCCGCGCCTGCGGCGCCTGCCAAAACCGCCGAACCCACCCCTTCCAAACCCCCGCCTCTGGAGCAGCAAGACGGCTTCGGCCAAAGCGCCTGAGGCCAGCGAAAGGGCGTAGATGGCCCATTCGAGGTGTCCCGCCAAGATAGCGTGGATATAAGTCATGAGGTCTCTCGCGCTCCCTTCTTCGCACGCCCGGTTCCCCTATAACTCTACCCCATCACCTCGACTCGGCGCGCAGGATCAGGGGGGAGCGCCCTCGCCCCGGGTGGAGCCAGATCAGCGGCGGGCGTTGTTATCGCGGCGGTTGCCGAGGTACATCACGGCGAGCAGGATGATGATGCCCACGGTCACGAACTGCAGAAAGTTCTCGGGGCCGCCCTGGCCGCCGACGACGAGCGCGGCCACGAAGACCAGGGCCAGCGCTGCGTAACCCGCGGTCCTGTAGGCGAAGTAGGCAGCGACGAGGCCTGCCAGAGTGTAAAGGATCGGCATGAACGGGGCGAGGGCCCTCGTCCAGGCGAAGATCGCACCGGTCTCCACCGCTCCCGTGGCCCAGAGCCCGAGCTGGCCGATCGCTATGAACGCCAGAAAAGCCGCCGCGAAGGTTATCGCGCCGCTCCTTAGCGTTATGGGTTCGGGGTCGAAGTAGTGGGGCTCGTACCAGCGCGCCTCGCGAACCTCGTAGCGTCCGCGGATCCTGCTCCCGGAGCCGCCGCGCCGGGAGCCGCGCGCCTCTTCCCGGAGGGACTCGTACGGGTCCTCTTCCTTTCTGCCGAAGCGACCCCGCAGGCGCTCGCCCAGGGAAGGGCCGCTCGACTCGCGCTCCCGGCGCTTGTCCGAGAGCTCATCCTCCATGGAGCCGAAGTCCAGGTTGAGGCCGGCCAGCTGGTCGGCGGCGTGGGCGAGGTCGAGGGCCTCGTCGTGCTGACGGCGGCGGTTCGGGTCCGAGAGGACGGCGTTCGCCTCCTGGAGTAAGGAGAACTCCTCCGCGCTGCCCCCCGGGTGGTCCGGGTGGCGCTCCTTGGCCAGGGTCCTGTAGGCGTTCCGGATCTCGCTCTGGGAGGCCTCCCGCGAGACGCCGAGCACCTGGTAGTAGTTGATCTGATCCGCCATTATTCTTATTCTAACCCACCGCAGCGCCTCCGGCGCCTGCCATCAGGGCGAGTTCTATCTCCTCGCGGCACCACGCGTCCTTCTCCTGCTCGGCCGCCCGGCGGAGCGCCTTCTCTGCGTCCCCGATCTCTCCCAGCGCCCACGCCGCATGACCGCGCACCAGCGGCGACGAATCTTCGCGCAACGCCCGGACGAGCGCCGGTACTGCGCTCCTGAGCCTCAGGTTCCCGGCGGCCACGCAGCAGTTTCTGAGTAGGCCAGCCCGCCCCGGGCGGGTCAGCGGCGTCCCGGCGAAGCGTCCCTCGAACTCCTCGTCGGTCCGGATGGCGAGGACTTCCTCTATCTCGAGGTAAGGCCCGGCCCCCGCCCCCGCGGAGAACTCGGGCCAGCGGCTCTTCGTAGCCTTCGTCTTGTTGTAAGGGCAGACCTCCTGGCAGACGTCGCAGCCGAAGGCCCAGTCTCCTACCCGTTTGCGGAGCCTGCGGGGGATCTCGCCCCTGTTCTCGATGGTCAGGTAAGAGATGCACAGGCGGGCGTCCACCACGCCTGGGGCCTTTATGGCGCCGGTGGGGCAGCGGTCCATGCAGCGGCTGCAGCGCCCGCAGGTGCCCTCACCCGGCGGGTCCGGCTCTATCTCGAGGTCGACGATCAGGTCGGCTATAAAGAAGTAAGACCCTACCTCCCCGTTGATGAGGCACGAGTTGCGCCCGAAGAACCCGAGGCCCGCGTGCTGGGCCGCCGACCGCTCCAGGAGCGGCACGGCGTCGGTGAACGCCCTGGCCTTGATCCTGCCCCCGAGCGCCTCCTCGAGCTCCCCCCGCAGCCGGAACAGCCTCTCCTTTATGACCTCGTGGTAGTCCCGGCCCCACGCGTACCGCGCCACCCGTCCGCCGCCCTCCGCGTTCTCGGGGTGGTCCCCAGGATAGTAGGAGACGCCCAAAGAGACCACGCTGCGGGCGCTCTTCTGCAGCTTCTTCGGGTTCGACAACAGCTCGACCGGCCGCTGCATGTAGCCCATGTCGGCGGCCATCCCCGCCGCCTGCCACCCCCGCAGGCGCTCCCCGCCCTCCCGCAGCGGCTCCGCGACGCCGACGCCAACCAGGTCGAAGCCGGCCTCGCGCGCCCGCTCTTCCAGGATGAGCCTGGCTTCCCTCGGGTCTATGTTTTCTCCGCGCCTATCCGCCATAGATCTCCGATTGTATCCGCCAGAGGCGAACCGGCGCGTCGGAGACTGGCCTCCACGCGTCTTCGAGGATTTTTTCGCCTGACAAGCCTGTGTACTCCGCCGGACGGGTCGCTACAATGCGGCCGTTGCCCAGAATCGGCCAAAGGCGGCAGAGACCACAACAATGTCAGAGGACGAACCCAAAGGCGCGAAGCGCCCCGGCAGCCGCTACCCTCTCTACCGTCTACTCGGCCGCCACCCCCGACCACGGGCTTCGAGACCGGGGGCCGGCGCGGGGAAGGAAGCCGGGGGTGGCGCGGTCTGGTTCGTGCTCGTCGTCTACGCCGCGAGCCGTCTCTTCTACCTGCTGGCCGGCGCCCTGCTCGCCGGCCTCCTGCCCGCGGGAGGCTTCTACCGGCTCACCCCCGACGTGCCCCTCGGGACGTTGAACATCTGGGCCCACTGGGACGGGGTTTGGTACTCGCAGATCGCCACCGAAGGATACGGGCCCCACGCTCCCGCCTCGGCCGCCTTCTTCCCGCTCTATCCGCTCCTGGTGCGCTCCTTCGCCGAGGTCTTCGGTGGCCCCCTCTCGCTCGGCGCCGCATCCTCCTGGGGCCCACTCGTCTCCCTGATGTTCTTGCCCTTCGGGCTTTACTTCGTCTACCGCATAGCCGAAGACGGATGGGGCCAGCGGGTCGCCCGCGCCACCGTCTTAGCCCTCTGCTTCTTCCCGACCTCCTTCTTCCTCAACTCGGCCTACACCGAGTCTATGTTCCTGGCGCTCTCGGCGGGCTCCGTGTGGGCTTTGCGGGTAAGGCAGGACCTTCTTTTGGCGTGCGTCATGGCGGCCTTGGCGGGGGCCACTCGCAACGTGGGGGTGTTTTTGGTGGTGCCGCTGATGGTGGAGTGGGTGAAGGGGGTTAGGGAGGGGGGTTGGGAGAGGGGGAGGCTCAGGGAGGGGTTGAGCCTTGGGTTGGTGCCTATGGGGTTGGTTGGGTACATGGGTTACCTGTGGTGGCGCTTTGGCGACCCCTTCCTTTTCTACTCCGCCCAGAAGCTCTGGAACCGGAGGCCCATAGATCCTCTGGGCCTGGTCGTCGACGTCTTCGCGGAGGCTTATGCGAGCCTGGGTAAGGCCCTTGGGCCGGGAGCGGAGGCAAACTCGGCGCTCGCGGGCATCATCGGCCGCCTCCACGCTCCTAACGACGCGTACAGCCTCCTGTTTTTGCTCGTGAGCGTGGCCCTGTTCTTGGTGGGCCTGCGGGTGCTCCCCCTCTCGTTGAGCCTCTATACCCTCCTGCTCCTCATCTCCGCCGTCTCTTTCGGGAAGCCGGCCACCCCGTTGATGGGCTTCTCGCGCTACGTGCTCGTCGCCTTCCCCCTCTTCATAACGCTCGCCGTGTTGCTGGAGGGCAGGCCGCGGGCGACTGGCGTCTACCTAGCCGTCAGCGCCGCCGCCTCGCTGCTGTTCTGCGCGTTCTTCGTGAGCTGGCGGTTCGTGGCTTGAGCGGTGCCGGGTGTATAGTTCAGGGAAGAAAGAGATCACCCGCAAGGAGGACCATCATGGCGAGGGTTACCGTCGACCATCACGGTAGCGGCCGTCGCGGTAGACGGTGAAAGCTCTTGCTGACGTTTCAAACACCTGAGGTTAGGCTCTGATACACGATGCAGACGATGACGAAAAACGAGCCATCCACCCGCCGCGTCGGAGGCGGGCTATGATCCTGCTCCGCCTGCTTGGCCTGGGTGCCCTCTACGGGGGCGGCTTTATGTTCGTGAAGTCGCTCTTCCCCGAGCCCTTCGTGCTCCTGATCCTCCAGGGCGGCCAGAGCAGCGAGGGCAACCTGACCACGCTCGCGCTCGTCTACATGGGCGTCGGTCTGCTCGCCGGGTTCATAGCCGCTCCCCTGTTCGGCGGGGCACTGCTCCTGGGGCGCAACAATCGGAGCGGCGACCCGTCCCGCCGACCGCGGCTGGTCCTCAGCCTCGCGCTCGCGCTGCTGACGGGTCTGATCTCCGGCATCCTCACCCTCCTCGTCTACGCGACGGGCATCCTCCCGGGCGGCGGCGTGCTCGACCCGCTGCGGCTCGTCCGCAACTCCGTGCACTCCGCACCGGGCGTCGGCCTCCTCATCGCCTGGACCATCGCCCGCGACCTCTTGCCTGCAGGCCTAACCGGCCTCTTTCTCTCACCCCTAGCAAGCGGCGCCCTCCAGCGCCTCTACACCGCCGAACGCCCGCCCGAGCAGAAACGCTACGAGTGGGAATGAAGAGCCTGTAAGCGTCGGGTATCTAGCCTGGGTCGAGCAGAAGTCCCCCAACCATAACGGCGAAGCCGCACTATCTCGAAAGACCGTGCCGAACAACCGGCGTCTCTTCGAGGTCGAAAGCCTTCTGAAATACTCGAACGTCGGAGCAGGTACGTCGACAAGGTCCTCGCAAAGGTATTCATAGATTGAGGACGATGGCCGCGGTCTACGAAAGATCAGGCTAGATAATGCTTACGAGCGAGGAGAGCTTGCACTCGGCCAAAGCGTAGTCCCCAGCCTCGCGGGCGGGACGGACCATGTACTCGAGGCAGTTGCTGCGGCAATCCACCTTGCCGCAGGGGATCTCGACCGTGCCCAAATCCTCGACGATGCGAACCACGGGGTCGAGGCCG
>JADDPU010000560.1 GCA_016781725.1 Rubrobacter sp.
CTTTATGACGTTCCTGATCCGGAGCGGTATAGAGATCCTCGGCACCCATCCCAAGCTCTACTGGAACGACCACAGCAAACCGGGTAGCGAGTGGGCACGCTTCACGAAGAAGGTGATGCCCAAGGACAAGCTCTACGACACGCTGGACGAGGAGGAAGATTACTCCTCCATCATCGCCATGCCCGGCCACAAACAGCTGGGGCTCGGGCGGCACTGGCACTTCTTCAGCGTGATCGGCTGGATCCTCTGCGGTCTGGTCTACGTGGTCCTGCTCTTCGCCACCGGAGAGTGGCGCCGGTACTGGCCCTACTCCTGGGAGGTCTTCCCGCAGGCGTTCGAGAACATGGTCACCTACCTCTCCTTCGACCTTCCCCCGCTCCTTCCGGGCCAGCCCTACAACGCCTTACAGATGCTCACCTACGGGGCGGTCGTGTTCATCCTCGCCCCTTTCCAGATCCTCACCGGGGCGGCCCAGTCCCCCGCCATAGAGGCGCGCTTTCCCTGGTACGTCCGCGCCTTCGGCGGCAGGCAGTGGGCGCGGAGCCTGCACTTCCTCGCCCTCCTCGCCTTCCTGGTCTTTATCGTGATCCACGTGTTCATGGTCGTGGTGCACGGCTTCGGCAAGCAGATGGCGAAGATGATCTTCGGCGCCGAGGTCCACACGACGGCGGCGACCGTCATCACCCTCGTCGCGCTCGTCGGCCTCGTCGTCCTCCACGTGGTCGCCACGAAGTACACGCTCGCCTACCCACGCAGCACCCAACGGCTGCTCGGCGCGGTGGTGATGGGCACGCGTAGGTTGTTCTTGCACCCCTTGAAGAGCAAGCAGGATTACTCAAAGAGGGACATCACCCCGGAGCACCGGGTCAACGGCAAGCCCCCGGACGCGGACTTCTACAAGATCATGGCCGCCCACAACTTCGCGGATTACAAGCTCGAGGTCGGCGGGCTTGTGGAGCGTCCGATGACGTTTACGCTAGAGGACCTACGCACGTTCCCCACCAAGCAGACCCAGAGGGTGCTGCACAACTGCGTGCAGGGCTGGACGAGCATCGGCGAGTGGACCGGCGTGCCGCTGCGCCAAATCGTGGAGTTGGTCAAACCGCTCCCGGGGGCGCGGCACGTCGTCTTCCTCACCTTTCAGGACTCCGGGAGGGACGAGCCGAGCGCGCCGGGCGAGGGACAATTCTACGAGACGATAGACCTGGACTACGCCTACCACCCCCAGTGCATCCTCGCCTACGACATGA
>JADDPU010000227.1:0-3172 GCA_016781725.1 Rubrobacter sp.
TGACGAAGGATGGCAGGGTAGCAGTCCACTCCTTCACCACCACAACGAGGGCTGCCGCCCGGATCTGGCCAGATCCGGGCGGCAGCCCCTGCTCGAAACACCCGTAACGGGCTAGCTTCTACGCAGTACGCTCACGCTTACGATGCCGCACCCCAACAGCAACGTAACGGCCACCAGCGACAGCGTGCCAACACCTATGCCGCCGCTCGTCGGAAGCGCCGAGGCGGAGGGGCTAGCGCTCGCCGATGCCGAAGCGGAGGGACTGGCACTAGCGCTCGCAGTAGCACTTGCGCTCGCTGTGGCACTCGCGCTAGCACTGGCGGTAGCACTGGCGCTTGCGCTAGCACTGGCGGTAGCGGTGGCCGAGGCACTGGCAGTTCCACCGCCGGTGGCATTGCCGCCGGAGTCATTGGCGTCGAAGTTTTCGCCACCGCGTTCTCCCCCGGTACTCGTCTCGGTCGGCGGGGCGTAGGCAGCAGGCGCGAACGCCAACACCGCCGCCAAGCACAGCATAGTCAGCAACAACAGCCTTCTCATCCGTCCACCTTTCCAAAGAGATACCGTTACGAGCTCTTTGATTTACCCTGCATCAGATGCTACCAAACCTACCTGGACCTTTCTCGTATCAGCGAGCGGTTAGTGCAGGAAGTGCCGGCGGCCCGTGAAGATCATCGCGAGCCCGTTGCGGTTCGCGGCCTCGACTACCTCCTCGTCCCGCCTGGAGCCGCCCGGCTGTATTACTGCCGTGATGCCGGCCTCGGCGAGCGCCTCCACACCGTCGGCGAAGGGGAAGAAGGCGTCGCTTGCCGCCACGGCCCCGAGGGCGCGCTCGCCGGCCTTTCTCACCGCCAGCTCCGCGGCGTCAACCCGGCTAGTGAGGCCCATCCCGATGCCTACAGTCGCGCCTTCGCGGGCGAGGACTATGGCGTTGCTCCTTACCCGCTTGGCGACGCGCCAGGCGAAGTGGAGGTCCTCCATCGTCTCCTGGGTGGGATGTTCCTTTGTCACCGTCTCGTACTCGGAGCCGTCCTCGGTGAGGTCCGCGTCCTGCAGCAGCAGACCTCCTGTTACGTCCTTTGCGGAGAGGGCCGGCAGGTGCAGGGGACCGGCGGCGAGCAGGGTCATATTGGGTTTGGCCGAGAAGACCTCGAGGGCGCCCGGGGCGAAGCCGGGGGCCACGAGGACCTCTGTAAAGACCTCTGTTATCTGCCGGGCCAGCTCTTCGTCCACCGGCGCGTTCAGCGCCACTATCCCGCCGAACGCCGAGAGCGGGTCCGAGGCTAGGGCCCGCGCGTAAGCCTCGCGCGCGTCCTCCGCGGTGGCGGCGCCGCAGGGGTTGGCGTGCTTGACGATCACGGCCGAAGCCCGATCCCCGAGCTCGGCGAGCAGCGCGCGGGCGGCGTCCACGTCGTGGAGGTTGTTGAAGGACAGCTCCTTACCCTGCACCCGCTCGACGCCATAGAGCAGGTCCCGCTCCCCCACGCGGGCGTAGTAGGCCGCCCTCTGGTGCGGGTTCTCCCCGTAGCGTAAGGAGAGCGACCGCTCGTAACGCATCACGAGGCTTTCGGGGAAGCCGTCCGGCTCGGGCTCTTTTCTCGGGGCCTCGGCCGCCACCCTCTCTGCGAGCCAGGCGGAGATCGCCGCGTCGTACTCGGCAGTCCGCCTGAACGCCGCGAGCGCCAGGCGCCGCCGCGTCTCCTCGGAGATCTGGTTCTCCGCGTCGAGCTCCGCCAGGACCTCTTTGTAGAACTCGGGCGAGGGGACTACCGTTACGCTCCTGAAGTTCTTGGCCGCCGCCCTGAGCATCGCGGGCCCGCCGACGTCTATCTGCTCGATGGCCTCCCGCTCGGAGGCGCCGCCCGCCACGGTCTCCTCGAACGGGTAGAGGTTTATGCAGACGAGGTCTATAGGGCCTATATCGTTGTCCACGAGCTCTACGACGTGGTCCGGGTCCTCGAGGTCGGCGAGGATGCCGCCGTGGATCTTGGGGTGCAGCGTCTTGACCCGCCCGCCGAGTATCTCCGGCGCCCCCGTAACCTCGGAGACCGGGACCACGGGGACGCGGGCCTCCGAGAGCGTCTTTGCGGTGCCGCCGGTCGAGACGATCTCGAACCCCATGCCGTGCAGCCGCCGGGCGAACGAGGCCACCCCGCGCTTGTCCGAGACCGAGACCAGGGCCCGCCGCTTCATGCCCCCAACCTCCCCGAGAAATAGTCAGCGACAGCCCCGACGAGCAACCGGTGCTCCACCGGGTGCAGCCGCCCGAGCAACGTCTCCTCGGTATCGTCCGGCAGCACGGGCACAGCCTCCTGGGCCACGATGGGGCCCGCGTCGACCTCCTCGACCATGAAATGCACGCTTACCCCCGTCTCCTCGACCCCCGCCTCCAGCGCCCGCTCCACGGCGCGAAGCCCCCTGAAGGAGGGCAGCAGCGAGGGATGAACGTTCAACACCGCAGGGAACCGCTCCAGAAAGACCGGCGAGAGCACCCGCATGTAGCCAGCCCCAACCACGAGGCCGACGCGGTGCGCCGCAACCCTCTGGGCCAGCTCCCGGTCGTAGTCCTCGCGGGTCGAGAAACCGGCAGGGTCCACGTGCTCGACCGGGACCCCTACCGCCCGCGCCCGCTCGAACGCGAACGCCTCCTTTTTGTCCCCGGCGACGACCGCGACGTTTTCGGGGTAGGCATCGAGTAGCGCCTGCAGGTTCGTCCCCGAACCCGAAGCCAGCACCGCGAACCGCGAGCTCTTTGGCAGCCGCTCAGGCAAATTCGACACCCGGCTCCGTCACGACCTCGCCGATCCGCCACGCCTCGCAACCCGTGCTGCGGAGGGCGTCGAGCCCGTCCTCGGCGCGCTCCGCCGGGACGACCGCGCAGAAGCCGACGCCGAGGTTGAAGACCCGGCGCATCTCGTGCTCCTCAATGCCCCCGAGCGAGCGTATCAGCCCGAACACCGCAGGCTCCTCCCACGAGCCGGCGTCGAGCCTCGCCCCGAGGCCGCCGAGCGCGCGGGGCAGGTTTCCGACGAGCCCGCCGCCCGTAATGTGCGCCATCCCCCGCACCTCGACCGTCTCGCGCAGGGTCCCTATCTCACTCACGTAGGCGCGGTGCGGCTCCCCGTAGACCTCGCCCACGGGTCTATCCAGGCCCTCCGGCTTCTCGGCGTAGGAG
>JADDPU010000227.1:3301-15068 GCA_016781725.1 Rubrobacter sp.
GGCCCTCCGGCTTCTCGGCGTAGGAGATCCCGGCCTCCGCGAGCACCTTGCGGGCCAGGGTATAGCCGTTGGTGTGCAGGCCGCTCGACGCGAGGCCCAAGACCGCATCACCCGGACGCGCTGCCCCCGTGATGACCTCGCTCCGCTCGCACGCGCCGACGCAGACGCCGACGACCTCGAAGTCGCCCTCGGCGTAGAGCCCAGGCATCTCGGCGGTCTCGCCGCCTATGAGCGCCACGCCGAGCCTTTCGCAGGCCTCGGCCGCGCCGCGGACCACCCTTGCTACGGCGTCCGGGTCGAGCCTCCCGGTTCCTATGTAATCCAGGAAGAGGAGCGGCCTGGCGCCGGTGGCGAGCACGTCGTTGACGCAGTGGTTGACGATATCCGCGCCCAAAGAGTCGTAGCGACCAGTCTCCCTGGCTACCAGGACCTTCGTGCCGATGCCGTCGATGGTCGAGGCGAGGACGGGCTCCCTGTAGCCGGCGAGGGCGTAGAGCCCGGCGAAGCCGCCGGCACTCCCGAGGACTTCGGGCCCCTGGGTCCTCTCGACGGCTGGGCGCAGCAGGTCGACCGCCCGTTCGCCGCGCTCGATGGAGACGCCGGCGGCCTCGTAGCTGCCGCCGCTCTCAGGCAACTGCCCGCCTCTCGTAGAAGACGCGGTCGAAAGGCCCGATCCTGCCCCGCCGGACCTCGCGGTAGCCGTTCCGCTCGTAGAGGCTGCGGGCAGCCCGCTGGCGCACCGCGGTGTCGAGGCGCAGGGTCGAGTAGCCGAGCCGCGCAGCCCGGCGGTGGAGGGCGTCAAAGAGGGTCTGGCCCTGGAGCGCCGGCTTCACGCGCCTGCGCTTGACCCCGGTCTCGCCGGGCGAGACCGGGGTCAAGGCCCCCATCGCGACCACCCGACCGTCCAGGATGCCGACGAGAAACCCTCCGCCGGTCTTTAGAGAGGCGGCTTCGATCTCGTGCAGATCATCGTCCCACGGACCGTTGCCCAGGTGCGCCCCGACCTCGTCGAGCGCCTCGTTGTGCAGCCGCCACACCGCCTCCCTGTCCCCCGACTCATAGCGGCGGATCTGCAAACCTTCGCCCCTCACGGCTTTCCGGACTCCTCCCTGGACCCGCCCGCTCCCGTCCGGCGCGAACGACGTCCCGTCGCCGCGGGCCGTTGGATGACTCATCCGCCCCGCGTGGCGGCGTAGTGGGTATTGTTCTCCAGGGCGAACTTGCTAGCGGTGCCGGTGGTCGGGTAGTCACCGTCGAAGCAGGCGCGGCAGAGGCGGTCTTTAGGTTGCTCGGTGGCCGAGATCATCGCCTCGTTCGAGAGGTAGGCGAGGGATGTGGCCCCGATCTGGGCCTCTATCTCCTCGATGGTGTAGTTGGCCCCGACTAGTTGCTCCGGGCTGTCCATGTCGATGCCGTAGTAGCAGGGGCCGGTGATCGGGGGCGAGGAGACCCGGAAGTGGACCTCGGCCGCGCCGGCCCCGAAGAGCAGCTCTACCAGCTTGCGGCTCGTGTTGCCGCGGACTATCGAGTCGTCCACCACGACAACCCTCTTGCCCTCTATCACGGAAGGCAACGGGTTGAGCTTCAGCCTGATGCCGAGCTGGCGCATCCCGTCCGTCGGCTGGATAAACGTCCGCCCCACGTAGCGGTTCTTTATGAGCCCTTCGGCGTAAGGGATGCCGCTCCGCTGCGAGTAGCCGACCGCCGCCATCATCCCCGAGTCGGGGACGGGGATGACCACGTCGGCCTCGACCGGGGCCTCCTCAGCCAGGAGCTCGCCCATCCGGTGGCGAGATCCCGCGACCTCCCTCCCGTCGAAGCGGGAGTCCGGGCGGGCGAAGTACACGTACTCGAAGACGCAAAGGGCGCGGCGCGGGCTCTCGGCCCGGTAGCTCGTCAAGCCCCCATCGTCTATCACGACCACTTCGCCTGGCTCCACGTCGCGCAAGAACCTCGCCCCGATGATGTCGAGCCCGCAGGTCTCGCTGGAGACGGCGTAGCCGCCCTCGACCTCGCCTATAGAGAGCGGCCTGAAGCCGTGCGGGTCGCGGAAAGCGACCAGCTTGTCGCGGAAGATCATGGCCACCGAGTAGGCCCCTTCGAGCCTCCTCATCGCCCGCCGCACCGCCTCGCCTACCGAATGCCCCCGCTCCAGCTCGCGCACAGCCGCCGCGGCGATGTACGTGGTGTCCGAGGTCGAGTTGAACCTGAAGCCATCCCGCTTGAGCTCCTCGCGCAAGGCCCCGGCGTTGACGAGGTTCCCGTTATGGGCCACCGCCACGTTCACGTCGCCCCGGCCTCCGAACTCGGGCTGGGCGTTCTCCCAGGAAGCGGAGCCGGTAGTCGAGTAGCGGACGTGGCCGAGGGCGAGGTGCCCGTCCTCGAGGGCGGCCAGACGCGGGCCGTCGAAGACCTGCGAGACGAGGCCCATGTCCCTAAAGGCGGTAGTCCGTTCGCCGTCGGAGATCGCGATCCCTGCCGACTCCTGGCCCCTGTGCTGCAGGGCGTAGAGCCCGAAGTACGTGCGCTGGGCCAGCTCTCCCGCGAGCTCCCGCGAGTAGAGGCCGAAGACGCCGCAGGCCTCCTTCGGCTTGCCGTCGGTGTCGCGGTAATCCTCGTTCAAAAGACTCACCTCTCGCCTCTCAGATCCTGTCCAACTCGGCCACGGTCATCTCGCCCTTCACGTTGCCGGTATTCAGCGTGGAAGCCGGCTCGAAGAGCAGCACGCAGGCCTCCTCCTCGGCAACAGGCCTGTGCTCGACCCCGCGCGGCACCACTATGAACTCTCCCTCCTCCAGCCACACCTCGCGGTCCCGGAACTCCATCCGGAATCGTCCCTCCACTACCAGAAACAGCTCGTCTTCGTCGTCGTGGTGATGCCAGACGAACTCGCCGAGCAACTTGACCAGCTTGATGTGCTGTCCGTTCAGCTCGCCCACGACCTTCGGGCTCCAGTGCTCGTCGAAGAGCGAGAGCTTCTGCGCGACGTTCACCTTCTCCGCGCTAGCCAATATGCCCCCCCTCGGGGGCGTGTCGCTCGAAGAGGTCGCGCTCGTAAGCGTGGCGGAGTTCCGTCAAGCTTAGGTCTATCAGGTCATAGGCTTTGAACCTGTCCCCGCCGGTATACCCGATAAAATCGTAGGCAGCACCGACCAGCGCGTCCTGCAGATCGTCCCACCGCGATTCGGGGACCGCGACCAAGAAGCACGCGCCTCTCTCCCCGAAGAGGCCGGCGTCTCCCCGTCCGCCATAGAGCAATTCTCCGCGCTCGACCTCTCCGCCGTACTCGAACCCGATCCCGCCCGCCAGCACCATCTCGGCGAGCGCCAGAAACTCGCCTCCACCGGCGAGATCGTGCACCGTGTCCACTATCCCACTCGTGACGAAGGTCCGGATCAGGTCCGCGTACTTTTTCTCGGCGAGCAAGTCGGGCTTCGGGGGTATACCAGCGACCTTGCCGTGAACTATCTCCAAATACTCCGAGCCATCAAGCGAGGGGCTCCTGGCTTCGCCGATGGGTTCACCAACGAGAATGACCATGTCGCCCTCGCGCTTGAAGCCGGGCGTGGCGTGGCGGTTCACATCCTCGAAGACGCCGACCATGCCGACCGTCGGGGTCGGGTAGACGGCGCCCCTGTCGGTCTCGTTGAAGAGGCTGACGTTGCCGCTCACGACCGGCGTCTGGAATACCTCGCACGCCCGGGCCATGCCCTCGATGCACTCGGACAACTGGTAGTAGCCGTCGGGCTTCTCCGGGCTCCCGAAGTTGAGGCAGTCGGTGACGGCCACCGGCTCCGCCCCGACGCACGAGAGGTTGCGGTACGCCTCGGCGACCGTCGCCGCCCCCCCGCCCCGCGGGTCGAGGTAGCAGTGGCGGCCCCGGCCGTCGGTGGTGAGGGCGAACCCCAGCGTGGTGCCCTTTATCCGCATCACGGCGGCGTCGGCGCCAGGGACGACTACCGTGTCGGTGCCCACCTCGTGGTCGTACTGGCCGTAGATCGAGCGCCGCGAGCAGAGGTTGGGGTGGGCGAGCATCTCGAGCAGAACCTCGTTGTAGTCCTCGGGCTCGGGGAGCGTGTCGAGGTCTAACCCCGGGATCTCATCCAGGTACGCCGGACGGACGACCTCGCGCTCGTAGACGGGGGCGTCGGCGAGGTGTTCGGCCGGGACGGTTCCCACTACTTCCCCGTCGTGGAGCACCCGCAGGTCGCCGTGGCCGGCGACCCGGCCCACGACGGCGCCGACGAGCTCGTAGCGCTCGGCCATCTCGAGGACGGCTTCGGCCTTCTCCGGCTCGACGACGGCTAGCATGCGTTCCTGGGACTCGGAGATCATGACCTCCCAGGGCTCCATGCCGCCCTCGCGCAGGGGCACCCTCTCCGTCTCTATCTCGATGCCGACGCCGCCGCTTGCGGCCATCTCCGAGGCCGAGGAGGTCAGGCCGGCCGCCCCGAGGTCTTGTAGCGAGACCAGCAGGTCCTCGTCGAGCAGCTTGAGGCAGCACTCGATGAGCATCTTCTCGCAGAACGGGTCCCCGACCTGCACGTTCGAGCGCTTGGACTCGGACTCCTCGGAGAGCTCGTCCGAGGCGAAGGTCGCCCCGTGGATGCCGTCGCGGCCGGTCTTCGAGCCGAGCAGGACTACGAGGTTCCCTTCTCCGGTCGCCCGCGAGCGCACCAGGCTCTCCTGTCGGATCAGACCGACGCACATCGCGTTTACCAGCGGGTTGCCCGAGTACGCGGCGGCGAACTCGACCTCCCCGCCGACGGTCGGCACCCCGACGGCGTTGCCGTAGCCCCCGATACCGCGCACGACCTCCCTGAAGAGATAGCGGTTGCGCTCCTCGTCGAGCGGCCCGAACCGCAGCGAGTCCAGAAGCGCGACCGGCCGCGCCCCCATCGCCAGGATATCCCTGATGATGCCGCCTACACCCGTCGCCGCGCCCTCGTAGGGCTCTACCGCCGAAGGATGATTGTGGCTCTCCATCTTGAAAGCCAAAGCCCACCCGTCACCCAAGCTCACGACCCCGGCGTTCTCCCCCGGCCCTTGCAGCACCCGCCTCCCCTCGTTCGGGAACCGCTTCAGGAGCGGGCGTGAGTTCTTGTAGCCGCAGTGCTCGCTCCACATCACCGAGAACAGCGAGAGCTCGAGAAAATTCGGTGGGCGGCCCATCAGCTCCAGGATGCGGTCGTACTCAGAGTCCGAGAGGCCGAGGGCGCTGTATGTCTCCTTAACGCTCAGACGCCGGCCCCCACGAGCACCGAGCGCAGGAGCCGCAGCCCCTCGTCCGAGCCGAGCGCGGGGTCCGAGACCCTCTCGGGGTGCGGCATGACGCCTACGACGTTGCGGCCCTCGTTGCACACGCCCGCGATGTCGTTGGCAGACCCGTTCGGGTTCTCGAGGTAGCGCAGCACGACCCGCTCCTCGTCTTCGAGCCGCGCGAGCGTCTCGGGGTCGGCGAAAAAGTTGCCCTCGTTGTGGGCGACGGGGAGGGTCAGCTCGTCGCCGGGCGCCAGGGCTGCCGTCCAGGGAGTGGCGTTGGTCTCGACACGGACGCGGACGCGGTCGCAGACAAAGCGCATGCTCGTGTTGCGAAGGAGGGCGCCCGGGAGCAGGTGCGCCTCGGTGAGGACCTGGAACCCGTTGCACACGCCGATTACCGGGCCGCCTTCCTCGGCGAACCGTTCCAGCGGACCCATCACCCTGGCGAAGCGTGCTATGGCGCCGGGGCGCAGGTAGTCGCCGTAGGAGAAGCCGCCGGGCACGATCACGGCGTCGACACCCTTGAGGTCGGGGTCGGCGTGCCAGAGCTCGACCGGCTCTGCGCCCAGGCGTTCGACGGCGTAGAGGGCGTCGCGGTCGCAGTTGGAGCCGGGGAAGACCGTAACGCCTATCCTCACGAGAGAACCTCCCACTCGTACTCCTCTATCGTGGGGTTGGAGAGGAGGCGCCGGCACATCGCGTCGACCTCGTCGGCGCTCTCCAACTCTAGCTCGATCAGGCGCCCCACGTGGACCGTCTGCACGCCGCCGAAACCGAGGGCCGGTAGCGCGCTGCGCACGGCCTCGCCCTGCGGGTCGAGGATGCCGGCCTTGGGACGGACCAGAACGCGGACCTTCAATCCACCGCGCCCCTCTGCGTTATCTCCGTAACGCGCCGGAGCATCTCGGCGTAAGCCTCCTCGACCCCGCCCATATCGTTGCGGAAGCGGTCCTTGTCCAGCTTCTCGCCGGTCTCCTTGTCCCAGAAGCGGCAGGTGTCGGGGGAGATCTCGTCCGCCAGCATCAAGTTGCCATCTGCGTCGCGGCCCGCCTCTATCTTGAAGTCGACGAGAATTATGCCGCGCTCGTCGAAGAAGGGCGCGAGGACCGCGTTGACCTTGAGGCCGAGCTCCTCGCAGAACTCCAGGTCCTCGTCAGATACCCCGAGCTCCCTGAAGTGGTACCAGTTGAGCAGCGGATCCCCCAACTCGTCGTCCTTGTAGCAGAGCTCGACTATCGGGGCCTTGAGTTTGCGGCCCTCCTCGAAGCCGAGGAGGCGCGAGAGGGAGCCGGCGGCGACGTTTCGGACCACGATCTCGACCGGCAGCATCTCGAGCCTCTTGGTCCTGATCGCGGTGTCGTCCACCTGCTCGACGAAATGGGTCGGGACGCCGTGGCTCTCCAGGTAGGCGAAGATGGCCGCGCTCATCGTCGCGTTGGTCTTGCCCTTGTCCTTCCACGAACCGCGCTTCTGGGCGTTGAACGCCGTCGCGTCGTCCTTGTAGCGGTGCAGCAGCACCCCCTCGTCGTCCGTCGTGAAGACCTTTTTTGCCTTACCCTCGTAGAGCAGGGTCTCAGACATCCCTCAACCTCCCTCTCAACTCTTCCACCCGCCCGAACACCACGCCGAGGTTCCGTAGCGCGTAGCCCGGGTCGAAGAGATCGTCCAGATCTTCCCCGAGCCGCCCGCGCACCTCCTCCTCTCTCTCCAGGAGCTCCCTGAACCCTCCCTCCCCCTCCCAGGCCCGCATCGCCGCGCTCTGCACCACGGCGTAGGCGTCGTCGCGGCCCATGCCGGACTCGACGAGCGCGAGCAGGACGCGCCCGGAGAAGACGATGCCCCCGCCCCCGTTCAGGTTCTCGAGCATCCGCTCTTTGTCTACCTGCAGGCCGCGCAGGATGCGCTTGGTAGTGCGCAGCATGTAGAAGGCGAGGATCGTCGAGTCGGGGAGGACTACGCGCTCGGCCGAGGAGTGGCTTATGTCGCGCTCCTGCCAGAGGGCGTTGTTCTCGAAGCCGACGGCCGCGTTGGCGCGCAGGATGCGCGCCATCCCCGAGAGACGCTCGGCGAGGATGGGGTTCCTCTTGTGGGGCATCGCCGAGGAGCCCTTCTGGCCGCGGCCGAAGGGCTCTGCGAGTTCGCGGACCTCCGTGCGCTGGGCGCCCCTTATCTCGACCGCGATCTTCTCCACCGTCGAGCCGAGGATCGCGAGCGCGGCCAGAACCTCGGCGTGGCGGTCGCGCTGCACCACCTGGGTCGAGGCGGGAGCCGAGGAGAGCCCGAGTTCCTGGCAAGCTATCGTCTCGACCTTCGGGTCAACGTTCGCGTAGGTTCCGACGGCGCCGCTTATCTTGCCTACGGCGGCGACCTCCCGCGCGTGCGCGAGGCGCTCCAGGTTCCGCTCCATCTCGAAGGCCCACACCGCGATCTTGTGCCCTAGCGTAGTCGGCTCGGCGTGCACCCCGTGCGTCCGCCCGACCATCACCGTGTCGCGATGTTGCAGCGCCATCTCGGTGAGGAGCAGCGCGAGCCCCTCCGCCTCGCCGTGGATAAGGTCCAGCGCGTCCCGGAGTTGGAGCGCGCCAGCCGTGTCGAGAACGTCCGAGCTCGTCAGGCCGAAGTGGAAGTGGCGGGCCACGTCCCCGGCGTTCTCGGCCACGTTCGAGACGAAGGCTATGACGTCGTGGTTGGTCTCTTCCTCTATCTCATGGATGCGCTCGACGGTAAAGTCAGCCTTCTCGGCGAGCTCGTCGACCTCTTCTTTCGGTATCTCGCCGAGCTCGGCCCTCGCGCGGCAGACTGCCAGCTCGACCTCGAGCCAGGCTCGGTACTTGCTCTCCTCGGTCCAGACAGAGCCTATCTCCGGGAGGGTGTAACGCTCTATCAAGCGTTGCCCCCGCAGGCGAGACGCATGTAGCGTTGCCGCTGGTCTGCCTCGGTCTGCCATCTCACTCCGGCCATGAACGCCCTAACCCTCCAGCCTCTCGGCGAGCTCGGGGTCCGAAAGGGCCAGGATCTGGACCGCGAGCACGGCGGCGTTGGCAGCACCGTTGACGGCGACGGTCGCCACGGGGACGCCTGAAGGCATCTGCACGGTCGAAAGCAGGGCGTCGAAGCCGCTTAGAGCGCCCGAGGCTACTGGGATGCCGATCACTGGCAGGTTCGTCCTCGCGGCGACGGCGCCGGCGAGGTGCGCGGCCATCCCGGCGGCGCAGATAATTACCTTCAGGCCGCGTTCGCGGGCTGTGCCCGCGTACTCGGAGACGCCCTCGGGATTACGGTGGGCGGAGCGGACCTCGAGCTCGTAGTCGACGCCGTACTGCTCGAGGCGGGCCGTGCATTTTTCGAGGACCGGAAGGTCGGACTCGCTGCCGACCAGGATACCTACGCTCGGGCTCAAAAGTCCTCCAGCTCTATCGCTTCCAGGGCTATATCGGTGCGGTAGTGCATGCCTTCGAAGTAGATCTGCTCGACGGCCGCGTAAGCGCGGGCGCGCGCCTCGATGACGGTGGGCCCGGTGCCGACGACGTTGAGGACCCGGCCGCCGGCGGTGTAGAAGCGGCCGTCGCGCTCCTCGGTGGCGGCGTGGTAGATGTAGACCCCGGCCGGGATGTTCTCGAGGCCCGTTATCTCGTCCCCGGTGGAGGAGGATTCGGGGTAACCCTCCGAGGCCAGCACCACGCAGACAGCCTTGTCCGCCGACCATACGACCTCGCGCCCGGCCAGGTCCTCGTTGTTCGCGGCGAGCATCAGCTCGAGGAGGTCCGAGCCGAGCCTCGGCAGGATCACCTGGGTCTCGGGGTCGCCGAAGCGGCAGTTGAACTCGAGCGCCTTAGGGCCCGTCTCGGTAACCATCACGCCGGCGTAGAGCAGTCCCGTGTAAGGGGCACCGATCAGGGCCATCTGGCGGATGGTCGGGCGGATGATCTCCTCGAGGATGGCCGCGTAGGTAGCCGGCTCCATCCACATGAGGGGCGAGTAGGAGCCCATCCCGCCGGTGTTGGGGCCTTCGTCGGCATCATAGGCGCGCTTGTAGTCCTGGGCCGGCAGGAAGGGCAGGATATCTTGCCCATCGGTTACCACGAAGATCGAGGCCTCCCTCCCCTCGAGACACTCCTCTATGACGATCCTCTCGCCCGCCGCCCCGAACCTGCCCCCGAAGGAGGCCCTAACTGCCTCCTCGGCCTCGTCGCGCGAGTGGGCCACGGTCACGCCCTTGCCGGCCGCAGCCCCGTCGGCCTTCACGACGGCCGGGTAGTCGCGGTGGGCGCGCAGGTAGGCGAGGGCCGCAGCCTCGGTGTCGAAGGCCTCGTAGCGGGCGGTCGGGACGCCGGCGTGGCGCATTAACTCCTTGGCGAAGACCTTCGAGCCCTCTATCCGGGCGGCGGCCCGGGAGGGGCCGAAGACCTTGAGGTCAGCCTCCCAGAACGCCTCGGTGATGCCGCCGATCAGGGGCGACTCCGGGCCGACGACGGTCAGGTCTATCTCGTTCTCCTTGGCGTAGTCCCTCAGGGCGACGAGGTCGTCGGCGGGTATGTCCACCGTCCTCGCGATGCGGGAGATGGCCGGGTTACCGGGGGCCGCGTGCATCTCCGGCTCCAGGGTGCTCGCCGCCAGGGTCTCGACCAGCGCGTGCTCGCGCCCGCCGCTCCCGACGACCATCACCCTCACGGCCCTAGGTACCGATCCTCTCTACTATCGCCTGGTCGCGCTCGGGGCCGACGCTGATCATGCACAAGGGCGCCCCGATCTCGGCCTCGACGAAGCCCACGAACTCTTGCGCGGCCTCGGGGAGGTCGACCCTCATCCTGCACCCCGTGATGTCCACGCCCCAGCCTGGGAGCGTCTTGTAGACGGGCCTCGCGTGGTGGAGGTCGCTCTGGTGCATCGGGTAGCCTTCGACCTTCCGGCCGTCTATCTCGTAGCCGACGCAGACCTTTATCTCCTCGACCGCCGAGAGCACGTCGAGGAGCGTAATGGCCACGTGCGTTATCCCGTTGAGCGACGCGGCCCACTTTATGGCCGGCAGATCCAGCCACCCAACCCTCCTGCTCCGGCCCGTGGTCGTCCCGTACTCGCGTCCGACGCTCCTTATGGTCTCGGCGGTCTCGTCGAAGAGCTCCGTCGGCATCGGCCCGTCGCCGACCCTCGTGGTGTAGGCCTTGGTGACGCCTACCACGTACTCGAGGTGGCGCGCCGGGATCCCGCTCCCCACGACGGCGCCGCCGACCGTGGGGTTGGAGGAGGTGACGAACGGGTAGGTGCCGTGGTCGTTGTCTAGCAGCGTCGCCTGCCCGCCCTCGAGGAGCACGCGCTCGGTGTTCTCGAGGGCCTCCCTGAGCAGGGTCCCCGTGTCGGCTACCATCGGCTCGATAAACTCCCTGAAGGAGAGTAGCCACGCGGCGAGGTCCCCGACGTCGTATGGCTCCTCCCCGTAGACGTTCTCGAAGATGGAGTTCTTCTCGCGCAGGGCCGCCTTGAGCTTCGTCTTCAGGATGCCCTCATCGAAGATGTCCTGGATGCGGATGCCGTAGCGGGCTACCTTGTCCTCGTAGGCTGGGCCGATGCCGCGGTTGGTCGTCCCTATCCTGGCGTCGCCGAGCGCTATTTCGCGGTGCGAGTCGAGCGCTATGTGGTAGGGCATGATCACGTGCGACCTACCGTCGATCTTGAGGCGATCCCGGACACTGAGGCCCCGCTCCTCCAGAGCCCCGACCTCCTCGGACAGAACCTCGGGGTCGACCACAACCCCGTTGCCGATAGTGCAGATAACGCCCTCGCGCACGATGCCGGAAGGAACGAGGTGCAGCTTGAACTCCTCCTCGCCGACGCGGACCGTGTGGCCCGCGTTGTTGCCGCCGGAGTAGCGCGAGACGTAGCCCACGTCCGACGCGAGGGCGTCGCACACCCTCCCCTTGCCCTCGTCTCCCCAGGCCAGCCCGAGGACGACCGTGGCCGTCAAAGCTTCACCTCCGCGGTGGCGGGAGTCTCTCCGGAATGGACGCGACGCTCGGCGAAAAGGAGTAGGCCCGGTCGGGAGGTGCAACCTTTTGTCCTCCGACCGGGAGCGCCGCTCTCTACCACGGCCGCAGCGTAGCACATAGATTTAACGTTTTGAATCGTCCGGCGGGAATTTCTCCGGCCAGAGCCCGTCTCCTAGCTCTGGTTCACTATGTCCTGCAGCTCGCCCCGCAACTCGCGCAGCGCCTGGTCGACCGGCACGCTGCCCTTGAGGGCGGCGTTGAACTGCTCCGCCATGACGAGCGACATGTCCGAGTAGTAGGGCGAGACGGGACGGGACCTCGTATTTTGCAGCGACTCCTTGCCGAGCGCGGCCACCGGCACCTTCTCGAGCACCTCCCTATCCTCGTAGAGGGCCTTCAGGGTGGGCAGGCGCGTGCTCTGGAGGGCCAGGGTCTTCTGGGAGGCGGGGGAGGACATAAACTCTATAAACGTCCAGATCTCGTCCAGCTTGTCCTCGGAGGCGGCGTTAACCAGGAAGTTC
>JADDPU010000227.1:15180-16613 GCA_016781725.1 Rubrobacter sp.
ATGGAGCGCCGGATCTCGAGCCCCTCGGCGGCCTCGGGGCTGTCTATGATGACCTCGTTGCCGTCGAGCACGTCCCCGCCGGCGTTCCAGACGTGCTCGAGGGCGTCGACAACGCCGCCCTCGTCGCGCGCCCCCTGGAACACGTAGCCGTACTTGACCCCGGATTGACGCCTTACCTTCTCCCCCATCTGCTTCATCTCGTCCCAGGTCTTCGGGGGCTCTGAGTAGCCCGCCTTCTCGAGCAGGTCCTTGCGGTAGTAGAACATCCCCGCGTCGGTGAACCACGGCACGGCGTAGGTCTTGCCGTCGTACTCCGTAGCCTGCACCGGGCCTTCGAGGTGCCGCCGCTTCATCTCGTCTGTAAAGCGGTCGGAGAGGTCGAGTACCCAGCCGGGGGCGGCCAACTGGGCAGGCCACACGACGTCGCCCCCGATCACGTCCACGGTGGCCTGGCCCGACTGGAGCTGCGTCTTTACCTGCTCGAAGTACTCGTCGCTCGCGGCCGGGGTCGTCCGCCACGTCACCTTGATCTCGCCCTTGTGCTCCTCGTTGAAACGGTCGATGAGGGTCTGCAAGCCCCCCGACTCGTCCGGCCCGAAGGTGAAGGTGATCCCGACCCCCCCGCTAGCGCCCTGCTCCCCGCCGCCGCACCCGACGAGCGTCCCGCTCCCGAGCAGAGCAGTCCCCGCGAGCCCCGCCCCGCCGAGCTCGAGGAACCGCTTCCGGCTGATCCTGCGCCCCCTCGACGCGGCGCCTCTCTCCCCAGCCTTATCCATTACCCTCTCCCTCCGCTCTCGGGACCTTGCGCCGGGCGACGAACCGGGACGCGCGTCTCGTACATCGCGCGATCCGGCTCCCTCCGTCTTCGGGCCATGGGCTCCAAGACAAGGTAGTTCGCGGCCGGAGCGCATGCGCTCCGGCCGCGAACTACTACTCGTACGGGGGTCTCGCGCCCGGTACGAAGCTCTAATCCTGAGGCTACTGGGCCTGCTTGGCGGCCTTGATCCAGGGGTCTACCACGCTCCGGTTCTGCTGGAGCCAGGCTTGGGAGCCCTTGACCGCGTCGTCGTCGGCCTTCGCGATCTCGCCCATGAGCGAGTTGAGCTGCTCCTCGTTGAGCGTGTAGGTGTTCATGAACGCGTAGGCGGCCGGGTCCTCGGATTCGAGGTCGCCGTTGACCACTGTGGAGATCTTGGCGGGATCATCGTAGACGCCCTGGGCGTTCTTCGGGTCCTTGAGGAAGTGGTAGTCGTATGCCTCGTTCATCGGGTGCGGAACCCACGGCATGAACACGAAAGGCTCCTCGTTCGAGTAGAGGCGGTCCACCTCCGCGAGCATCCCGGCCGTGCTGGACGCCTTGAGCTCCAGGTTCAGGTTGTACGCGGGTATCACGTCGTTCTCGACCACGTCCATGAACGGGGCGCCCGGCTCGA
>JADDPU010000286.1 GCA_016781725.1 Rubrobacter sp.
ATGGCCGGGGCCAGCGGGGTCGCGGACCGGGCCTAGAGAGTACGGGGACGCGCTCGTCCGTCCGGTCCCCTAACGCAGCCGGGCCCTCGACGCGGTTGAGAGACCGTTAGTTTGTAGTCTCTGCCAAGGAGGCCGAGGGTGATACGACGCCCCTCGTACGGCTTGCTAGAATCCGAAGCGTGGAGTACCGTTTCTACGTCGACGAGCAAGGGCGGCCGCGGGAGGGGCTCGCCGAATCCGGCCAGGGTTCGCGCGGCTCGGCCCCGGTCCGCGCCGTCTCCTCTGGGAGGGTCGTCGACGAGCTCAGCGAGGGCGAGGAGCTTTACCGGGCGGTGGTCGAGCAGGCCACCGAGGGGATCCTGCTGGTGGACGCCGGCACCAAGCGCGTGATAGAGGCCAACGCCGCCTACCAGAACCTGCTTGGCTACGGGCCCGAGGAGATCTCCAGGCTGATGCTCTACGATCTCGTCCCCTACCCCCGGGAGAGCATGGACTGCTACGTGGAGCAGGTGCTCGAGCGCGGGAACTACGTCAGCGGCGAGAGGCGCCACCTCCAAAAAGACGGCTCGACGGTCGACGTCGAGGTCAGCGCCAACACCATCTACTACGGGGGCCGCGAGGCGATGTGCATCGTCGTCCGCGACATCACCGAGCGGAAGAGGGCCGAGGAGAGGATACGCGCGCTCAACGAGGAGCTGGAGGACCGGGTACGCAGGCGCACGGCGCAACTGCAGGCCGCCAACGAGGAGTTGGAGGCTTTCAGCTACTCTGTCTCCCACGACCTGAGGGCGCCCCTGCGGGCCATGACCGGTTTCAGCCGGATTCTGCTCGAGGACTACGCAGACCGGCTCGACGATGAAGGCTTAGACTACCTGGGACGCATCCAGAAGGCAGGCAAGCGCATGGGCGCCCTCATCGACGACCTCCTCGACCTCTCCCGGCTCACGCGTCGGCAGATCGGGCGCGGGGCGGTCGACCTGAGCACCCTGGCGAAGGGCGTCGCCGAGGACCTGCGGCGCGCTGAACCGGGGCGCCGGGCGCGGTTCTTTATTGCCGAGGGGCTCTCGGTCACCGGAGACGCGGGGCTGCTCAGGGTGGTCTTGGAGAACCTCCTCGGCAACGCCTGGAAGTTCACCTCCCGGGAAGCCGAGGCGCGCATAGAGTTCGGCGCGGTCGAGAGGGAGGGGAGATCCGTCTACCACGTTACGGACAACGGGGCCGGGTTCGACGCGGCGTACGCCGATAGGATCTTCGACCCGTTCCAACGCCTGCACGCCGAGGACGAATTCGAGGGGGTGGGGGTTGGGCTGGCCACGGTGACGCGCATAATCCGCCGCCACGGTGGCAGCCTGTGGGCCGAAGGGCAGCCCGGGAAAGGCGCGACCTTCTACTTCACCCTCTGAGTCACCGATGCGGGCCCAAGGATGGCCGGTACCAAGCGCGCAAGGACGCTTACCAGTCCAGCCGTGCCGTAGTCGCGCATTACGGCACAACGGCGAACCGAAGTTCGCTGCACGGTACACTCAACGACGAAGGACGGCTACGGAGGAGAACGCGTGGATCAGAGAAACCTCGGAAACCAAGGTTTGGTAGTCTCGGAGCTCGGGCTCGGGTGCATGGGGATGAGCGAGTTCTACGGCACCACCGACGAGGACGAGTCCGTAGCCACCATCCACAGGGCCATCGAGCTCGGCATCACCTTCCTCGATACCGCCGACATGTATGGTCCTTTCACCAACGAGAAGCTCGTCGGCAAGGCCATCGCGGGCAGGCGGGAACGGGTCGTGCTCGCCACCAAGTTCGGCAACGTGCGCGGGGAGGACGGGAGCTTCCTCGGCGTGAGCGGCAGGCCCGACTACGTGAGAGAGGCCTGCGACGCCTCCCTCTCGCGCCTCGGGGTGGACCACGTCGACCTCTACTACCAGCACAGGGTAGACCCACAGACGCCCATCGAGGAGACCGTCGGCGCGATGAAGGAGCTCGTCGAGGCCGGCAAGGTCCGCTACCTCGGGCTCTCGGAGGCTGGGCCCGAGACCATCCGCAGGGCGCACGCGGTGCACCCCATCAGCGCGTTGCAGTCCGAGTACTCGCTCTTCACTCGCGAGGTGGAGGACGAGATCCTACCCACCGTCCGCGAGCTCGGCGTCGGGTTCGTGCCCTTCAGCCCCCTCGGGCGCGGCTTTCTCACGGGCCGCTGGAGCAGCGTCGAGGACATGCCCGAGAACGACACCAGGAGCGCCCGCTTCCCGCGCTTCGCGAAGGAGAACTTCAAAAAGAACCTTGAGCTGGCCGACAGGGTGCGCCAGGTCGCGGGCGAGAAGGGCGTAACCCCCGGCCAGCTGGCGTTGGCGTGGCTGCTGGCGCAGGGCGAGGACATTGTGCCCATCCCCGGCACCAAGCGCCGCGAGTACCTCGAAGAGAACGCCGGGGCCGCCGACGTGGCGCTCACGGAGGAGGACCTGCGCCGCATCGAGCAGGCCATACCGCGCGGGTCGGCGGCGGGCGAGCGGTACGACGAGGCCCAGATGCGGGCCGTGAACCGCTAGGGGAGAGGCTTCTCTTGCCCGACGTCAAGCTCGACCACTGCGTGATACACGTCTCCGATTGGGAGAGGTCCAACGCGTTCTACAGGGACGTGCTCGGCGCCGAGCTGGTGCGGGCAGGCGCCGGGTGGTCCTACCGATTTGGCCCCCAGCAACTGAACGTGCACGGTCCGGGGGTCGAGGCGGAGCCGGTAGCGAGGGTACCCGTGCCGCCCGGCGGTAGCGACCTGTGTTTCGAGTGGTCCGGCCCGATCCGGGAGGCGAGGGAGCATCTGGAGAGCCACGGCGTCGAGGTGGAGTCGGGCCCGGTCGAGCGCCGTGGGGCCGGGGGACCAGGGATCAGCGTCTATTTCCGCGACCCCGACGGGTCGCTCCTAGAGTTCATATCGTATCCGGCGGACTGACGAGCGGAGCAACGTTAAGGAGGATCTCGTGGCAGACGTGGAGCATATCTCGCGCAAGGGGAGCGGGGTTCCCGTAAGCTGGTTCCCGATTCCCGAGGAGTCCGAGTTGCCCGAAGGGTTACGCGGCCTCTTCCGCAAGGCGCGGGAGAGGGTCGGGTTCGTGCCCAACGTCTTTCGGGCTTACAGCTTCAGGCCCGAGCGCCTCTCGGCGTGGTTCGCGCACTACCGGCAGCTGCACGAGCCGACGGCGAACCTGGACGCGGCCGAGAGGGAGATGATCGCGGTCGCCGTCTCGATGGCCAACGGATGCCTCTACTGCCTAGTCGCCCACGGCGCGGCGCTCCGGGAGGCCCTGGGCGATCCCATACTCGCGGACCGCATCACGCTGGATCACAGGAGGGCCGGCCTCGACGAGCGCCGCACGGCAATCCTGGACTTCGCCGTCAAGATCACGGAGCGCCCGCTTGAGTGCGACCCGGAAGATCTCGACCGCCTCAAGGGCTTCGGCCTCAGCGAGGAGGAGGTCTGGGACGTGGTCGAGATCGCCAGCATGTACAACTTCACCAACCGTATGTCGCTGGCGTGCGGCATGATCCCGAACGAGGAGTACCACGCCCTGGCCCGGTAGGGTGGAGGGAGATCATGGGCGAACACCGCCGCGGAGGGTACTCGTGTTGCAGATGATCCCGGCCCTCGGAGCGCCCGCCGAGACCGGATTAGAGCGCATCCCGGTGCCCTCCTCGAGGGCCGCGTGGATACCGTCGGAGGGAGGGGCTATGGGGTTCGCGACGACACCATGAGCGCAAACGGGAGGGCGGCGTGAGCGTCTGGATGCAGGACATGCTTTGGGTTGTGGGTGTACTACTCGTGGCCCTCGCCTGCCTCTGGTACGCCCGCGTGGGCCTGCGGACTGGGGACGCTTTGCTCGTGGTGGGGGGCATCCTCTTCGCGTTCGGGTTCGTTTTGGCAGCGGTCTTGTACTCGTTGGTGGTGTGGGGATCTTGAGGTGCCTGGCATTCCACAAAGTATGGAATGTGGCTACGGGCCGGTAGGGAAGGCAAGGCGACGAACCGGAAGGAAGAGAGCAAACCGACAACCTGACGAGGGGAGCGCCCGCGGCTGCAAGCTGGTGAGCGCAATCACCACGAACGCGAGCGGCGCCTAGGTCACAGGCGTCTACTGGGATACGGCGCCGGAGAGGTAGTCAGGACGACACAAAGAGGCCGGGCCCCGTAGGGTCGCGGCTCCTACGCCTTGCAGAGAGAAGGCCTGACTCGGTTAATGTTCGGTCCATGCGCCGAGGCGTCCCTGAGCATCACTGTGGTGTGGACTACGGCTTCCTCGACCAGCTCGGGAGAGGGCAAGCCGTAGTCTATCGGCAAGACCTCGTCCGAGTGTACCTCGGGAACGTCGGGCGATTCTCCATGCTCGCCTCCATTATCTTGGCCGGTCCTCCAGCGCCAATAGGAAAGCCGGGACGCCGTAGGAGGGGGGTAATCAAGGCGCCCGGCTCAACAATGAGTAGATTGTAATAGCGAGGAGGCCCGGCCGCATACCACAAATGAGTGATCTTTGTCTAGCCCAAACGGGTGATTCCGGTGCAGGCTCGCGTCCTTCGGGTGGGGGCTCAGGTCCCGGGTGTACGGCTCTATGAACCGCTGGATCTCTTGCTCCAGATTGAAGGCGAGTTCCTCGAGTGCTATGCCGGCGGCCCCTTCGCCGGGACCTCGCGCATCGGAATCTCGTAGACCTCCATGACGGCCCGACGCCTGCAGACCTCGCGACACTCCTCGACGTACGCGCAGAAGCTGGCGGTCTCGCCACGGCGCAGCTCGTGCTCGGTGACCTGTTAAGCTACGAAG
>JADDPU010000622.1 GCA_016781725.1 Rubrobacter sp.
CCCCAATTGACCGTGTACCCCTGAAACTCCAGGGGTGTCCGCGTCATCGTTGTCTTGGTCATTGACCTCCTTCGGTGTCACCGCGTTGGGCAACACCATTCATTACTCTTGCAATATATTACATATATGTAATATATTGCAAGAGGGTGATCTGAGAGGCGTCGGTGACGTGGGCCAGGGGAGAGGTCAGTCGGTGCCCGCCGATCTGTCACGGCCTGGAGGCCTCGCAGCGGCTCGCTAAACTCCGCACCTGGCTCGATGTCGGCACCCGCCAGATCGAGGTCCATAAGGGGCCTTCTAGGGCGTCAGACGCCCTGCTTCCATGGTCATCCTGGACGCGGGCAGGGGAGAAGAGCCGGTCGAGCGTTGTGAACCAGAACCTTCCCCCGCCGCCTGCACGTCCCGTTGCCGCCAACAGGTGCGCCAAGCGCTGCTCCGACTCCGTGACGGTCAGGATGACCGGCAGCGCCTGAAGTCCGAATTGCTCCCGAAAGTCGTGGCTCAGGTATTCAATGTGGCTCGACACCTTGCCCCGCCAGTCGAGCCGGCCAGAGGAGCGGGCCGCCACCGTCTCTGTCCCCAGGTCGATCTCCAGGAAGTGCGGGAAGTCCTTGCCGGTCTCCGGGTTGGTGATCACGAAGAAGCCGTCTGGGACGGCCGCGAACCGGGCCCCGTGTTCTTTTTTGAGGGCCGCCAGCTGCCGATCGTCAAACCAGGACCACCAGCGCCAGCCTCGCCCCTCACAGGCGGCTCTGCCGGTCACGGCGAACTGCCGGATCCAGTACCCATGCAGGAGCGGCTGCCAGGGGTGGGGGAGGAGCGTCCGCCGCCACCGTGGGGTTCGTCCCTGCTCCTTCAGGCGGTCGGCGGCTACCCGTGCCCCGCGCGTGGAGAGCACGTTGACGTAGTGCGGCTTGACCGTGTGGAGGCGCGCTCCGGGCAGGAACACCGGGACGCGATCGACGTAGCCGCTATCGAAGAGCCGGCGGAGGGCGGTGTTGGCGGCGTAGGCGGCACCCTTCGGGGAGCGCGGTTTACCCGTCGCGGTCAGCCCATGCCGAAACAGCACCGTCTCAATCTGGTCGTTGCTCAGGTAGAGATGGGCATCGAGGAGGGCCAGGATCTCGGTCCCGCGTTCGATCGTGGTGAGCGGGCACGGTTTGGTGCCGCAGGCAGCGCGCACCAGGCGGCCGCGGCGCGGTGTTTCGGGTTTCGTTGGGGTCATGGATCCCACCTGTACCATAGGCCGAAGGGGGGAGGGAAGAGGCAAGGAATCCGGGAGAAGACGGAGACACACCCACCTTCACCGGCGGCCCCTCACCCCAGACCTGCGTCCTATTTCCGAAGCTATCAGCGCCAAGCGGTTCTCTAACCGGTCTGATGGGCACCCCAACAAAACCCTTACGAAACCCGAAGCTGGGTGAGATAATGGCGGGACCGCTCGCACCTCTCCCCCACCCGGATTCCGTGGCCAAAACGCGACCCTGCGCGTCTGGGTCCGCACTCGTGACCCGGCGTGCGGGTGCCGAGGCAGCGCCTCCCCGCTATCCTCTGGCACGCCCACCGCTCGTGAACTGAGGGAGGAGCCGTGTGGATCCCGGTCGCCGCCACCTTCCGGACGGGGAGCGGGCGGTACTAAGCCAGCGTCTTTACCATCGCGATGTGTGATGAGGTCGAGGTCACTGGCCGAGGTGAGCCGTCGCCGAGCCATCGAACCGACGGTGACGAGGCCCTCGACGCCACGCACGGACAGCAGGCCTACCACCTCATGAGTGTCGTCGTGGCAGGGCATGCCGGGGTGGCTGGTGCCATAGAGATTCCTACCCCAAGCGGGGCTCCTTTCCCTGCCCATCCCGCAATCCCAGCAGGTCCTCAAGGACTGCGAAGAAGTACGCCGCCTTGTTCTTGGTCGGGAAGCCAGCAGCCGTGTCCTCGCCACGGGAGCGGATGCTGGCGGTGCGCTCCTTGACGATCGCCCGGGCGGCGTAGAGCTGGGCGACAAACGCGCTGTGCTCCAGGCCAGAGCGCTTGTAGAGGTTGTAGGCGCGCATCGTCGAGGCCTTCAGGGGCGCCTTATCATTGAGCTCGCGCGCGAAGTCGGCGATGTAGGCTTGGATAACCTGGTACGCCTCCTCCTGCTGCACGACGCGACGCGGCCGCCCGCCCCGGCGGACCATAATCGGCGCCGTCTCCGAGCGCACGGCTTCTTCCCGCCGCGCAGGAGACAACGAGCGTGCTGCGGGCGAGGGTGACTCGGGTCCCGTCTCGCGCTGCTGACGCCAACGCTGAACCGCTTCGCCAAGCGGCACGACCTCGACGATGTCGGCGACTGAGGTGGGCCCCGGCCCCCGACTTGGGCTCGTCGTCGTCAACCCACCCTGAATTTCGGGTGATGCCATTCGAATCTTCGAATCCCTCTCGTGTCTTTCTTGAGTGTCTTTCTCTGATCGGGGTGCGGGCCGTGCACCCCTGACCGGCAAGGTCTGCAGGGGCGGGTGCACCGTTTGCGGAGCGGGGTGCAAACTTTGCACCCCTGGGGGCAGATCTTGCGGTTTGGCACCGTGGAGGTCGTGGACAGGTTCCTCACGCATCCGCAGGCTGTAGGATTTCTTGATCCGGCCGCGGTCGCTGGCGTCCACTTCCTCCTCGATGAGCCTGTCCTCCACTGCCTTGCGCAGCCCGTCGTAGACGGCTCGTTCGCTCAGGCCGGTTCCTCGATCCATCCGACTGCCGTCCTGACGGCGCCGGCCGTTGACGAACTCGTCGATCGTGATGTGTTTCTTGAGGCCGTACTCCTGGTA
Organism: Rubrobacter sp.; assembly: GCA_016781725.1. Lineage (GTDB taxonomy): Bacteria > Actinomycetota > Rubrobacteria > Rubrobacterales > Rubrobacteraceae > Rubrobacter_D. The sequence continues at coordinate 2,802 of JADDPU010000622.1, forward strand.
CCCCCAGGTGTGGCGCAGGATGTACTCGACGACCTTCAGTTCCGCGATGCTCGTGATCCCTGCCGTGATGTCCGTCCAGGTGTTGGGCATGCGGAACCAGTTCGACTCTGGTCGGTCGAACCCAGTGAACGGTTGGTGTAATTGAGCGTCTTTCTCCCGTCGCGTCATAAATTTGGTGTCCGCTCTCTTGCTAGCTAGCGCGCTATCACGCTAACAGAGCGGCAAGCACACGCGCGAGCACGCTGCGTTCGCCGTGCTCATGGAAATCGTGCAGCAGGTAGTTCAAGGCGATCCGGTTGATCTCGTTCTCGGTGGTCTTCTGGCCCTGGCGCTTGAAGGTGTAGACGAGGTCACCGAGTTGGGCCTTCTCCTCGGCTGTCAGTCGGACGAACGAGACCTCCCGACCTGGCGTCTTCACCACCTTGCGGATGGCATCGATCGTCTGAGCAGACGCGCTAGAAGAAGTGATAGCTAGCGTGCTATCAGACGTGCTGGCGGAATTCTTGGCGCCATTGCTCGCAGCGGTCGCGCGTCGCCGGGAGCGGCGGGGACGGGACGAGTGCTGTTCCGCAGCGGACACCTTGTCGGCCTGGCCGACCTCCCGGTCCTCGGCTGGCGGCGTCTCCGACCTCGGGGCGTCCTCGGATACGGGAGAAAGAAGCACAGTTGCATCGTTGGGGGGCATTGCCTCGGCTTGGTTTGGCGGTGCGTAGTCGCCAAAGAAGAGGTCCGCACCCTTGCCTCTGAGCGAGACACGCCTGCTAGGCATGGTCGACCTCCTTCGCTAACCGCTGGTAGGCCTGAGCCACGTCGTGGCCCGCGTCATAGTCGAAGATCGACAGTCCCGCCGCTGGCGACTCCTTGACCCGCACGCTGTCCTTGATCACCACGTCGAAGACCTGACCGGGAAAGGCCGTGCGCAACTCGCCGAGGACCTCGTTCGCGTGGGTCGTTCGCCCATCGAACATTGTCGGCAGGATGCCCTCGATGCGTAGGTTGCGGTTGAGGCGTGCCCGCACTTTGTCCAGCGTTCGGAGGAGCAGCGTCAGGCCCCGGGTCGCCAGGTACTCGCACTGCTGGGGGATGATCACCCGGTCTGCAGCGGCCAGGGCGTTGATCGTCAGAAGGCCCAGGCTGGGAGGACAGTCGATGAGGATGTGGTCGTAGCGGGACCGTAGCTGGTCCAACACGTCGCGCAGGACCAGTTCTCGCAGCGTCATGCTGACCAGTTCGACCTCGGCGGCGGCTAGATCGATTGTGGCTGGGAGGACGTCAACGCCAGAAAGCGTCTCGCGGACGATGCCACGGGGATCGATGCCGTCATCAATCAGGGCCTGGTAGACGCTCGCGGTCAGGTGAGCGACGGGAATGCCGGCGCTCGCCGAGAGCGCCGCCTGGGGGTCCAGATCGACGAGCAGAACCCGCCGACCCAGTCGCTGCAAGCCCACGCCGAGGTTGAAGGTTGTGGTGGTCTTGCCAACGCCGCCCTTCTGGTTGACGACGGCGGTCACCACTGCCGTCCGTTCCGCTGCCGCCGTGGGGTTGGTCCGGCGCAGCAGCGACTCCACCGCGCCCTCAGGGATGCGGTACTCGCGGCCGATCCGCGAGCCGGAGAGTTTGCCGGCGCGCAGGTAGCGCAAAACGGTCTTGGTGTCGACCGACAGGCGGTCGGCCACCTCTTGAGTGGAGAGGAGTCGTTCCATCGATATTGTCCTGGGTCCCGCCACCCGGTCGGGGCGAAAGGGGTCAATGGAGGACAGTACGAGCACACTAGCAAAGCACCTAGGGCTTTGTCAACGGGCAAATCGAACAGAGAAAGGTAAGGTGGGGTGTCCGTTCTTTATATGGCTGGCCAACGGTCTACATGGGCGATGGGATGTCAAGGCTTGCCGTAGAACGCCGCGACACTATTCTGCGGATAACATCCGGAGAGTTGATGGTAGTTCAGAGCCCGTCACAGGGCAAAAGGTGTGAGGCTGAGGAAGAAGTACAACGGGTATACG
>JADDPU010000534.1 GCA_016781725.1 Rubrobacter sp.
CGGCAGGCTGCTCTGCCTGGAGGCGGCCCGCACGTGGGGACGGGTGGTCTATCTCGGCGAGGGGGGATCTGTCACCTTCGAGCCGAGCCCGCTGTTGTTGCACAAGCAGCTGACGCTCCACGGCTCATGGGTCTGCGGGTTCTACGAGATGGGCGAGCTGCTGGAGCACCTCGCCCGCAAGGATCTCCACCCCGACGCTACCGTGACCCACACCTTCCCGCTCTCAGAGACCAAACAGGCCTACGAGGTATTCGACGCCGGGAAGACGGGCAAGGTCGTGATCTCCTGGGATGACGCCTGAGCGGCCGACAGGATCCGACGCCCTCCACCCGCCTAAGTCAGCCAGAGCAGGTCGCTCCCTGCCTGATCCCGCTCGACGCAAACACCTGGAGCTTCTCACCACACGATCTTATAATCTAGACAGACTAGACAACAAAATCGAGGTGAGAAAGCGTGTCCTGGCAATTGCAGGAAGCGAAGCAGAGGTTCAGCGAGCTGGTGCGGCGTACGTTGGAGGAAGGACCGCAGGTGGTGACGAGGCACGGCGAGGAGGTAGTCGTGGTGGTACCGGCCGAGGAGTTTCGGCGGATGAGTGGGGAGAAGCCGGACTTCAAAGAGTTCTTGCTCTCCGGTCCGGATCTAAGCGTGCTGGACCTGGAGCGGCCGAAGGAGATGCCGCGAGACGTCGAGCTGTAGCGTCGTGAGATACCTGCTGGATACGAACGTGCTCTCGGAGGCGCGCAGGCCCCGGGGCGATGTTCGAGTGAAGCGTTGGATCTCCTCCGTACCCGCTAGAGACCTTTACTTGAGCGTGCTCACGCTCGGGGAGGTCCGGCGTGGGGTAGGCCTACTTGGGAGAAGAGACCCCGCCCAGGCTGACGTCTATGAGGCCTGGCTCGTCACCGTTCTCAGCGACTACGCAGACCGGGTCCTACCCGTCGACGCCGAGGTCGCCGAAGAGTGGGGACGGATGAACGTACCGGATCCCATCTCGATCGTCGACGGCCTGATGGCGGCCACGGCGAAGGTCAGAAACATGACCTTCG
>JADDPU010000601.1 GCA_016781725.1 Rubrobacter sp.
AGGGCGGTGGTGAGTATGGAAGCCGTTACCAGAGGCGTCTACAGCCCCGATGCCTCAGAGGTGGGAAGCGCGGACGCCGTGTGGGGGGTTACGGGGGTTATGTCCAAAGACATCTTGCCCGACGGACCCGGCGAGCGCCGCTGGAGGAAAAGGCTCTACGCCTTGAGGGCCATGGACAGGCTGGGGCTACTGGGCGAAGAGAACCTGATCCCGACGCTGGCCAGAAGACCGGCACTAAGGTGGCTGGCCAACGAGCGAGGGGCAAGGTGGGAGATCCTCATCGAGCTGGGCCGCCTCGGCGAGCCTGGCGCTTTTGAGGAGGCTGTCGAGTGGGCGCTGGAGAGGCATCCTAGTCCCGAGGAAGCCAGGGCATACGTTCGCCGTCTCAGGTCCGCTGCCCTCTCGCCCGATGATGCAGGATACAGGATGGGCAGGTCGATCGCGCAGCAGGCGGCAACGAGCGGTCCGCGTCCTCTTGGGCCAATGGGAAGAGAGGAGAGGCGGCCATGATAGGCCCGTTCTTGCACGTGCCGCCCCCCACCGACGAGAAGGGCAAAAAGGTAGCGTGGGCCGTTGTCTGGTTGGCCTTGGTCATTGGCGTCGTGATGACGCTGCTCTCGGTGGTACTTCCCCCTTCTTAGGCCTTGCAGGTAGGAAGATCCTCGACATCGGTAGTGTCAAGAGTAGTTGAGGCATACGTTCTCGCCCGCGAAAGGAGGTATGGGTCATGGCCGACGACAGGCTACAGCAGAAGCTAATCGATTACATCGAGGATGCTCACGCTATGGAGCAGAACGTTTCGCTCATGCTCGACTCGATGATCTCCTCGACCGACGATCCCGACATTACGGAGATGCTCAGGCACCATAAGGAGGAGACCGCGCGTCAGGAGCAGAGGCTGGCCGAGCGCCTGCATGCCTTGGGAGCGGGCGCCTCCACGCGCAAGCAGGTGCAGACCATAGCTACCGCCTTGATGAAGGGGGCGGCAGATCAGGTTCGCGGGGACCAGGCGGGCAAGAACGCTCGCGACGGGTACACCACCGAGCACATGGAGATAGCCGCCTACCAGCTCCTGGAGCGCTTGGCAGACAGGGTAGGCGACGCACGGACCGCGGAGGTGGCGCGCCAGAACCGCGCCGAGGAGGAGGAGATGGCCCGCAAGATAGACTCGAGCTGGGACCGGTTCTTGGACCTTACACTGGCCGAGA
>JADDPU010000420.1 GCA_016781725.1 Rubrobacter sp.
GGGTGCACGAGCTGGAGCGGCGGCTGCCGGCGCTGACCCGCGGCGAGGGCGTGCTGCTGGAATGCACCTTGGATCGCTACGAGCCGGTCCGCGGCACGCTCCCGACCCGGCCGCGGTCGGACCACAACCCGCTCAACCGCAAGGAATACCTGCTGCACGTCGCGCGGCGGGTCTAGATCTAGGAGATCCCATGTGCGCTGATGACGTGCGTGCCGACAAGGTGAACATCGACGTATCGCTCGTGCGCCGCCTTGTCGCGGCGCAGTTACCCCGGTGGGCGGACCTTCCTATCAAGCCGGTCGAGGTCGGCGGGGTCGACAACAGGACTTTTCATCTCGGCGAGGACATGACGGTGAGATTGCCGAGCGGCCCCTGGTACGCGCTGCAGGTGGAGAAGGAACAGAGATGGCTGCCGAAGCTTGCGCCGCTCCTGCCACTTCCCATCCCGGTGCCGTTGGCGATGGGGGTCCCGGCCGACGGTTATCCCTGGCATTGGTCCGTCTATCGCTGGATCGAAGGCGAGACCGCCGCGAGCGGGCGTATCGCCGATATGCGCCAGTTTGCGACCGAGCTTGCCGAGTTCCTCGTCGCCCTGCAACGGATCGATGCCACCGGTGGGCCGCCGCCCGGGCGACACAACTTTTTTCGCGGTGGACCGCTGGCAGTTTACGACGCCGAAACCCGGCAAGCTATCGCCGCCCTCGAAGGCAAGATCGATACCGCAGCTGCGAGTGAGGTGTGGGAGACGGCCCTCGAGGCGACGTGGCGCGGCTCGCCCGTCTGGTTTCACGGAGACGTCGCCTGGGGGAACCTGCTGGTCGACAAGGGGGGCCGGTTGTGCGCCGTCATCGACTTCGGGACCTCGGGCGTGGGCGATCCCTCGTGCGATCTGGCGATCGCGTGGACCCTCTTTGGAGGGGAGAGCCGGGACGCGTTCCGCGCGGCTCTCGGACTAGACGAGGCAACGTGGGCGCGAGGCCGCGGTTGGACGCTGTGGAAGGCCCTGATCACCCTCGCCGGATCCATCGACACCGACCCCTCGGAAGCAGGAACGGCCCGACGCGTGATCGATGAGGTACTCGCCGATCACGAGCACGGGGCGGCACACGAACCTGACTAGACCTTTTGCTCTCTGTTCAGCTTACGGCCGAGGGCTGGTGGCTGATGGCCTGTTTAGGCGGTCCTTGCCTGCGGAACAGGTCCGGTATCTCCGCGAGGTCGGTGTGGAGGTCGCAGA
>JADDPU010000040.1 GCA_016781725.1 Rubrobacter sp.
AGTTCGCAGAACTCCCTCCTACCTTTATACATGTCGTTCAGGTACATATCCTGGATGACGCCCAAGAAGGGGCTGGGGATGGCTTGAGAACTCCCCGCCATGAAGAGATGGCTGTGGAAGAATTGCCCCCCGGCCCCTTATGTGGGGGCCCCCGACCGCTCGTAGGGCAACCTGTTCTCACTCCGCCTTCCCGAGAGGGAAGTGGCCCGCACAGGGGTGACCTGCTCCAGACTGGGCCTGTGCGGAGAGAGCCCGACCACCGCCGGGAGAGTGCCCAGACCGCTAGCCCCACGAAGAGGGCCACGATTAGACGGCGCCTCCCGGCGGTGCGGGGCGGCCAGCAAGCGGCAACAGGGCGTCGCGCCGGCGAAGCCACCGCCGAGCGCTGACCTACGAGCACCCGCGATGGAGCTCCTCATCGAACACGTGAAGATGAGGCCGATGGCCGAAGAGTTGACTCTGAGCTACGTGCCGGGCGAAGGCAGCCCCGAGGGCTTCTACCGCGGGCTCGGCTTCGAGCCCACGGGCGAGGAGAACGACGGCGAGGTAATGATGAGCCTCCGCCTGAAGCGCGACTGAGGTCCCAGCGGACCGGAAAGCCGGCCCGTTCCGGAGGGTCCGCTTTGCGCCGTGCAAGCCGTTTGCGAGCCTCACGACGGAGGGTCGGGGCGCGCGCCCCGACCCTCATCGGCGAGCCCCGATCAGGGCTCCACCCTGTCACGGGTCGTTCTTACAAAGACCGCAGGGGTGTGAAGTAGCCTTCGCCCCTGGTCGAGTTGAGGAACTTGCGTGGGCTCGTGAATCTCTTCTCGCAGTGCCTCGTGAGATCCTTGCCGTCCACCAGCACCCGATCGAAGCCCCTGCCGCAATCGATTACGTCTTTTGCGGCGGGCACGTTCTTGGCTTCGATCGCGTCTTTGCCATCCCCTGCGCCGATAGCGTCCACGTCGTCGGCGGCTTCTTTGCGCGGAGGCCCGGCGAAGATGCCGTCGTCGCCGGGGCCGCCGGACAGGGCGTCGCTTCCCTTGCCGCCGCCCACGAAGTCACCGCCGGGGCCGCCAGCGAGGGCCCTGTCGCCGGCCCGGGGCCCGAACTCGTTGCCGCCCAGCACCGCGTCCCTGCCCTCCCCGCCGGACAAGGCGTCG
>JADDPU010000422.1 GCA_016781725.1 Rubrobacter sp.
CGGGAGCATGAGGTCGAGCACGACGAGATCCGGCGCGCTCTTGCGGAAGACCTCGAGCGCCTGCTCGCCGTCGGCGGCCGCGACGACGTCGTGGCCGTCGCGCCTCAGATAGAGCCCGACCACCTCCCGAATATTCGGTTCGTCGTCGACGATTAGCACCTTCGCCACGGCAAGCCTCGTCCCCTTCTGCTCCGCTTGATTATAACCGTTCGGTGTTGGCCCACTCCGCATCGACTTACACTCCCATCTAGGCGGCAGGCGTCCCCGCGACCGAAGTCCAGGTCTCTTCTTTCGGCGTTTCCACCGCCCGAACTGAGAGCCGGAGAACGCCACCCCGGGCAGACTACCCCGAGGCCCTTACGCCTCCCTTTCCTTTTTCTTACGAAAGGCTTAACTTTTCGGGCAGCGATTCGCAAGAGGAGCAGGAATACTTACCCGGTCGTGCGACGGTTCTGGCCGACCGCGGGCCATCGAGGGAGATAAACGGGAGGTTTGCCCGGTTGGCGCGGACTCCTCGGACGAATGCGGGTTTCGCTGCTGCTATTCTCGGTGTCGTGGTAACTTGGAGAGGAAACCTCAGAGGGAGGTTAAGGAATGTCGAGGTGCGCGGTTTCGAGGTGGACGGGATTTTAGAAGAGCTCTTGACACATACCGTGCGCTTCGAGCGGCCGCTTGGCGACGGCGGCGTGCACCGACCCCGCGGTTCTCACGCCTCTTCCAACCGGTCCCGGCAGTAATGGAGATCGGCGACTACCCGCACCCTGACATGCCGGCGGCGCCTCCTGTAGACGATGGAAGGCAGGTAGTGGTGTTCGCGGGTGGGGCCTGGATGCGGGTTCTCGGTAGAGAACGTCCGCAGGGCGGCCCTGGCCGGATCGCCGCCCCTGGCGCCGAAGGATCGCAAACACGGACGGAATATCGCGCGCGGGTGGCAGGGTGTGTGGGACCGGTGCGCTCTCGGCGAAGAGAATCCGGGGCCAGATAAGACATGACCTCTGCGGCCGAGTTCTTGCGCTCCCGACTGCTCCCTGCCGCCGCAGGCCACAAGGACCTTGCCGCCGGGGTCCTGCTCGTCGTCTTTTCCCTGGTTGCGGTATGGGATCTGGTCAGCGGCGGGGTCGTCGTCAGCAAAGACCCCATCACCCAGTATTACCCGTGGTACTCGTACCTGGGTGAGAGGTTGCGCTCCGGGGACATACCGGCCTGGAACCCTCACCAGT
>JADDPU010000108.1:0-371 GCA_016781725.1 Rubrobacter sp.
CCTACGAGGATCACTTGCTGCAGCTGGGCGTGGCCGACGCTTTGGAGGACGTCTAAGGAGGAGGCACCGCACCGACAGGCTGCTGGACCTCGCCCGCCTGAAAACGGCGCCGGCAAGAGGAGTTGCCTTATCGCGTGATCCCCGCCGCCGGCAGCTTCCTGCGAGAGGGCCTATGACCTCGGCCCCAAGCCACTAACCGCGCCTTCCGGTCCAGGCAACTTGGACGCACCCTATTGATCCCTCGATACGGGCCTTGTTGCGCCCCGGGTGGTATACACGTTTGCTCCAACGTGCAAAGATTGGGAGGTAGGGGCTGCACGGCTTGCCGCCGGGGCTGCGAGGGGTGGTAGGCTCAGGAAGCTTTACGCGAG
>JADDPU010000108.1:427-1207 GCA_016781725.1 Rubrobacter sp.
CACGAACGAGAAGGGAGTTATGCAGTGCCACGAAAGAGGCTGACGATCCACCACCTGTACGCCGACATGATGAACCTCTACGGCGACAGGGGGAACGTCATCTCGATCAAGAAGCGCTGCGAGTGGCGCGGCATCCCCGTCGAGGTCGTTGACGTGGGGCTCGGGGAGAGGGTCAGGCCCACCGGCTGTGACCTCTTTCTCTTCGGCGGCGGCCAGGACCGCGAGCAGTCGCTCCTCGTCGAAGACCTCGCCGGCTCGAAGGGCGCCGACCTGCGCAACATAGTCGAAGATGGCGGCGTGGTCTTGGGAGTCTGCGGCGGCTACCAGCTCATGGGCCACCACTACGAGACCCCTGAGGGCGAGAAGCTCCCCGGCGTCGGCATCTTCGATCTTTACACCGAGCCGCGCAGACCGGACGAGGAGCGCCTGATCGGCAACGTCCTGGTCCGCGTCCGCGCCCCGGAGACCGGGGAGGTGCGCGAGGTAGTGGGCTTCGAGAACCACGGCGGACGCACCCGGCTCGGAGAGACGAAGCCTCTCGGCGAGGTCGTCGTGGGCCACGGCAACAACGGCGAGGACGGCACCGAGGGCGCCAGGCGCCTCAACGCCTACGGCACCTACATGCACGGCTCGCTCCTGCCGAAGAACCCCTGGCTCACCGACCAGCTCATCCTGAACGCGCTGCGCCGGGTGGACGACGCCTTCGAGCTCGAGCCGCTGGACGACGAGGCCGAGCGGAGCGCATTCGCCTCGGTGGCCGGCAGGATCTCCGGCCGGCGC
>JADDPU010000354.1 GCA_016781725.1 Rubrobacter sp.
TCCTTCCACGTGAGCCAAAGGTGCCTTGCAAGTGACTCGTCGACCGGACTCCTTGGTGTCGCCCAACGGCCGCCCGGGGGCCGGAGCGTCGTGACCTCATAGGAGCTCGCCGCTAACGCGACTCGTCACAGTATCGTCCGTTCTCTTCTGCTCGTCGGGTGGAAAGTAGTGACCGCCACATCGAAAGGAGCTGCGCGAACGTGACGATGATCGGTACCGAGAGAGCGGACATCAAGGTCGAGGTGATCTTGGGTGTGGACACACATCTGAACTTCCACACGGCGGTGGCCGTGGACCATCTTCTGGGCAGGCGCCTGGGCGAGTTGAGCGTACCAACGAGCGCAAAGGGTTACGAGAGGCTTCTCTGCTGGGCGGAGGGCTTTGGCCCTGTGAGGTGCGCTGGGATAGAAGGCACCAGCAGCTACGGGGTCGGGCTCGCCCGCCACCTAAAGGCCGCTGGGATTTCAGTGATGGAGGTCGAGAGACCTAAGCGTCGCCATCTCAGGCGCAAGGGCAAATCCGACCCCATCGACGCGGAGGCAGCAGCCAGGGCGGTGCTGGCCGACGAGGCGGTCGGAGAGCCTAAGAGCGGCGACGGACCGGTGGAGATGATCCGGGTCTTGCGATCAGTCCGCCAATCGGCGGTGAAGGCCAGAAGCCAGGCCGCCAACCAGCTTAAGGCCCTACTGGTTACGGCGCCAGAGGACCTAAGGCGCCGCCTACGCCAGCTCCCCACCAAGGGCCTCGTCGCTACCTGTGCCCGTTTCCGCCTCGGCAGTGATCCCAACGAGGTTCGCACGGCAACCAGGTTCGCGCTCCGTTCGGTGGCTCGCCGTTACGAGGCTCTCTCGAGAGAGATCGCCGAGCTAGACGCACAACTCGATCAGTTGGTGGCGCAAGTCGCCCCGGAGTTGGTCTCTTTGCCGGGCATCGGTACCGACCACGCCGCGACGCTGCTGATCGTGGCCGGGGACAACCCCCAGAGGTTGAGGAGCGAGGCTTCCTTCGCGAGTCTCTGCGGAGTCTCTCCCATCGAAGCTTCCTCCGGCAAGGTCGTGCGGCATCGGCTCAACCGCGGTGGCAACCGGGACGCTAACCGTGCGCTGTACATGATCTGTCTGGCTCGAATGAGACGAGATCATCGCACCAAGGAGTACGTCGCAAGGCGCACCGCGGAGGGCAAGAGTAAGCGGGAGATCATCCGCTGCCTCAAGCTGTGAATATGCTATGGGTGGTTGCGGACGA